>SXIZ01000230.1 GCA_005779525.1 Methylococcaceae bacterium | reverse complement strand
CGAGGAGCGCAAGACATTAGCGGTAACTGGGCCGCCTTTTCTTTGAGTACTTTCTTTTCGACTGCATGGATGCAGGAGGTAGAGCAACGCCTGGAGCAGTTGCCGAGGCGGAGCAAAAGAAAGTATTTCGCCCTCGGGTGCGAAAACCCGATTAAAACAGCGTCGCGATAGTGACTCCGCATTATCCTTTCTATGCTGCAAAAACGATCTGCGTAACATCAGTTAATAATCCAAACTGGGGGACAATAAAATACCTACAGGTAAAAGTTTGGAGTAGCTTGACCGATACTACTCCTTAGGTGGGTACCTGTGAGACTTAGGCTTTTTTAACAAATTCTGATTTCAACTGCATGGCGCCAATACCATCGATTTTGCAATCGATATCATGATCACCTTCAATAATGCGGATATTTTTGACCTTGGTGCCAACTTTAACGACCAGCGAAGAACCTTTGACTTTGAGATCTTTGATTACGGTGATTGCATCGCCATCTACCAGCGTATTACCGTAGGCATCACGGACGACGCGCTGCTCGTCGGTATTTGCTTGACTACCATCTTTAGCCCATTCATGCGCACACTCGGGACAAATATACATTTCGCCGTCTGCATAGGCGTATTCGGAAGCGCATTTGGGACAAGCGGGGATACTACTCATGTATTTACCTGTGGAAATTTGATTTTTTCTATTTAAATGTGGATGGGTGCTAAGTTAATCATCGGTCTTATGACAGTTTAGGATGACTAAGGCACGCCGTCCTTCGTGTTGTGTGAGCCATATTTTAACATGAATCCCTCGCTATTCCGGGGCAAGCCGTCGGCAGAGTTTTCTTGCGCAGCTTTCCGGATTAATTCCCAAAATTTTTTTAGCCGTTTCTAGCGGCAGAATGTGTCATATAATGGCAGTTTAAAAATTTCATTTTAACCAGTAGGAATTTAGTATGAAAAAAACCACGTTCTTGGCTTCCGTGTTAATGTTCTCGTTTGCCACTGCTGCGAGTGCGCATGGCCCCGTACGTCAAAAATTAAAAGAAGATATTAAAATCAATGCCCCAGCAGCGAAAGTTTGGGACATCATCAAAAATTTTGATGATATGTCTTGGTTACCGCCTGTTGCTAGCGTCACTGCGAAAGGCGGCAATGAGAAAGGTGCTACCCGCGTATTGACATTAAAATCTGGCGGTACTATTCATGAAGAAATGAATAAATACGATGCTGAAAAAATGACTTACGCATACAAAATTACTGAATTAAGCACCAAAGAAACCATTACCCATAATGGCGTTGAAGAAAAAGTGCCTGTATTACCTGTGGGTAATTATGCGGCTGATATTCAAGTCACTGCTGACGGTAGCGGTTCGGTGGTTAGCTGGAAAGCAGGCTACTACCGTGCGTATATGAACAACAATCCACCACAAGAAATGAACGAAGATGCAGCCAACAATGCTGTGGCTGCCGTGTTTAAAGCCGGGTTGGATAATATTAAAGCCTTGGCTGAAAAGTAAAGGTTAAGCGACGTGTTTAATATTCACGTGCACACTGCGGCAAGCCTACTTGCCGCAGTTTTTTGGATGACGAAGGCGGTTGCCGCGCCATTTGCGTATATTACTAATCAATTGGACGAAAGCGTGTCCATTATTGATACCGCCAAAAATGGCGTAGTGCATACGGTCAAAATTCCCGGCAAACCCGCTGGCGTCGCGCTGAGTGCTGATGGCAAATACGCCTACATTTCTACTCCCGAAGCCAATGGTTTTGCGGTAATAGATACCCAAAGCCGACAAGTGCTTAAGCGCGTTGCTTTAGGCAGTAGCGGCGCGTTAGGCATAGTTGCAGACCGCATCGGTAAACGCTTATATATCGCAGATTGGTATCAACATTTGGTACTGGTGCTTGATGGCACTGACTATAGTGTGATCCGCACCATTAAAGTCGGTGAATCCCCTTCGGGAATGGTTATTAGCCCGGATAATCAATGGCTGTATGTTGCCAATCGTTTAAGTAATTCGGTATCGCAAATTAATCTCAACACCTTAAGCGTCTGGAATACCACTAAAGTCGGCGAACACCCTTTTGGTCTGGCTTTGGATAGCAAGGGTGAGCGTTTATACACCGCCAATGTCGAAAGCGATGATGTGACGGTGCTGGAAACTCAGCATTTTAAAAATATCGCGACCATCAAAGTCAAAAACCTACCTTATGCCGGCACGTTAGCCTTGCACGATACTCGGCTATTGATTACCAATCAGGAAGATGATTCGGTATCGGTGATCGATACCGCAAGCTTAAAGGAAATTGCCGTAATTGAAGTGGGCGATAAACCGGAAGGCATTGCGACCCACCCGGATGATCAACATGTGTATGTCGCCAATTGGTTTGAAAATACCGTCTCGGTGATTGACGTTAACACACTAAAAGTCGTCGCAACCATTCCCACGGGCAATGGCAGTCGCGCTTTTGGCAATTTTATATCACTTAAATAACTATAAATTAGCACATCTGGAGCTAGCATGGCTGAAACAGTCGACGAGTTAACAGTCACCTACGAAGAAGGTGGCATTGAAACCGTTAAAGAATTAGATAAAAAAATATTAACCAAAGGCGCCTGGGCCACGGTGATTTTCCGTTATCAGGATTGGGATCGAGCCAAAGAAGTCTATGGTGCGGAAAAATACACTATCCGCCGCTACCAAAAACGCAACGGCGAATATCAGCAAAAATCTAAATTCAATATTTCTAGCAAAGATCAAGCGCAGCAAATTATTGCAGCGTTAGAAGAATGGACCAAAGACTAAATTGAGTTGCCGGGGTGATATGTTCGCCCCGGTTTTTAGTGATTAACTTGGTTCCCCCCAAGAATACGGCCTAATGCGAGTATCGTTAAAATCAAAACTTGCTTGGGCTAATCAATAGTTCGATGCTTAGCCGCATGCAAATTGTGCGAGTCTGGCAAAGCCTATACAGCCCCATATCGGGTTACGTCACTCACAATAAATTGAACTAATTACGATATTTGACTTCAACGCCAGAAACCAGCGACCAACGTTCCAAACTTAATTTAAGCATATCCGTGGGTTTGACTCGCCAAGTATCGCCTAATTGCACACTGGCTTTGGCTTGCTGACTTTGATAATGCAAAATCACCGGGCAACTTCCCCCTTGAAACGGCTGTAAAATTTCACGTAATTGTTCGGTAAATTTTGGATTAATGCTGTCGGTCTGCCAATGCAAGGCAATAGCACGCGCAAAATTTTCCCGTGCCTGCTCAATGCTGTAGAGTTTTTCTGCGGTTAAACGCAACATCCCAGAAAAATCATCAATATTCATGGCGCCTTCTGCGACCAATAAGGTGTCTTTGACTAAAATTGCTTTATATTTTTCGTAAGTTTCACTAAAGGCGGCTACTTCCATACGCCCTGTACTATCATCTATAGTCGCAAAGCCCATCATCTTGCCACTTTTGGTCTGCCGGGTGCGCACTTCGACCACCAGGCCTGCCACGCGCGCCTCTAATTTACTTTTGCTGCGCTGAGCATCTGCGATTAAACCTGCAATTTTACCGTGGGTAAAATTTTGCAGTTCGGGAAGATACGATTCAATGGGGTGTCCGGTTAAAAACAAGCCCAGTACCGCCTTTTCATGTTGCAGACGTTCACTGTCGGTCCACGGCGGGGTATTTTTCAGATACTGACTGCCTTCTTGGCCGGATGCATCCGACTCTTCCTCCATTAAGCCAAATAAATCATGCTGTCCGGTTTGCGTCATTTTGCCGTGTTGCTCGGCAATACGCACAGCAGTGGCTAATTCGGCTAAATGCGCAGCGCGATTGCTATCAAACACATCCAAGGCCCCGGCTTTGATTAAGGCTTCTAATACCCGGCGATTGACTTTACGTAAATCCACGCGTTTACAAAAATCGTATAAGCCTAAAAAGTCACCGTTTACGGCACGCTCTTTCAGAATTTCTTCAATCGCATTCTCCCCTACGCCCTTGATCGCCCCGATGCCATAGACGATGACTCCTTCTGTATTGACAGTAAAGCGCAATGCCGACAGATTAATATTCGGGGGCGCAATTTTCAGCTTCATCTCCAAACATTCTTCAATCAGAATCACGACTTTATCGGTGTTGTCCATATCCGAAGAAAGCACCGCCGCCATAAATTCTGCCGGAAAATGGCATTTTAGCCACGCGGTTTGGTAAGCCACCAAGGCATACGCGGCGGAGTGCGATTTGTTAAAGCCATAGCCCGCAAACTTTTCCATTAAGTCAAAAATATAGGTGGCAATGGCTTCATCAATTTGATTGGCAATGGCACCCGCGGTAAATTTCGCCCGCTCTTTCGCCATTTCTTCCGGTTTTTTCTTACCCATGGCACTGCGCTGT
>SXIZ01000229.1 GCA_005779525.1 Methylococcaceae bacterium | reverse complement strand
TCGGCTTAACGCATTTATTGCGTAAAGATATTAGCAATCCTAAACATCGGGCGCAATTATTAAAAGTTGGAGATGCGGCGCAACATTTATTGTCGATTATTAATGATGTGTTGGATTTATCCAAAATTGAAGCCGGAAAATTTAATATGGAATATATCCGGTTTTCCCCAATCCGCATTGTTGATCATGTCATGAGTATGTTGGGTGAACGGGCAGCGGTTAAAGGTTTATTTTTTCGCTGTGAAGTTGAAACGACTTTGCCACGTTTACTCATGGGGGATCCATTTCGCTTACAACAAGTGTTGCTCAATTTTGTAAATAATGCGGTGAAATTTTCTGATCAAGGCACGATTATCATTCGGGTTAAAAGTGCCGATATGCCCACGAAACCTGGGCGGATTGCGGTATGTTTTGAAGTTGAAGACGAGGGAATTGGCCTGAGTAAAGAACAGCAAAGCCGCTTGTTTAAAGCCTTTGTGCAAGCGGATGACTCAACTACCCGCAAGTATGGCGGAACGGGTTTAGGCTTGGCGATCATTAAACGCATTGCTGATATGATGGACGGTCAGGCCGGAGTGGAAAGTGAGTTGGGAGTCGGGAGCCGTTTTTGGATGATCGCGCAGTTAGGCTTGTGTGATCAGGATACTTACGAAGAATCTGTGATTGCTCCTAATCCAGATCGTAATCTAGACACGGTGTTGAAACAGCATTTCTCTGGGGTACGCATTTTAGTGGCGGAGGATGATCCGGTGAATCAAGAGGTTGCCAAAGAATTATTACTGGATGCGGGCTTTATAGTAGATTTGGCAGCTAATGGCGTAGAGGTGATGGAACTATTGCAAAACGGTGACTACGCCTTGGTGCTGATGGATATGCAAATGCCGATTATGGACGGGATTGAAACAACTTTTGCGATTCGGAAATTACCTAATAAAGCGGCATTACCCATTATTGCGATGACCGCCAATGCCTTTGAAGAAGATCGGCAATTGTGTCTGCATGCAGGGATGAATGATCACATAGGTAAACCTGTTGATCCGGAAAAATTGTATCAAGTGCTTCTCAGATGGTTACCTGCGGTAACTTTTGCTAAACCGCCTGCAGTAATAGACACTCTGGCAAGTGATGATTATTTGCAAATTTTAGAACAAATTCCCTATTTAGATGTCAGTATCGGCTTACGCGCCGTACGCGGTAATTTGTTGCATTTAGCGAATTTACTCAAGATTTTTGTCGAAACACATCAGCATGATATGGCGTTAATCCGAGAACATATCAACAAAGCTGAGTATCAGGATGCTCGACGCATTGTTCATACCTTGAAAGGCATCACTGCGACGTTAGGGGCGCCGATTCTGCAACAGGCTGCTATGGAACTAGAAAGTAAATTTACAGAGCACACCGACGGAAAACAGCTATTACTCGAGTTAAAGCCGTTCGCAAAGCTTTGGGAGCCGTTTATCAGCAATGTCGATTCTGCAGTGCAAACAGTATTGAGTGCAATCAAACAGCCGCAGCAATCTGCCTATAATGTTTCGCAAGCGGGTAAAGTGCTATGGGAGCTTGAGGAGTTATTAGCGCAGGATGATACTAAGGTCAATGGCTTATTGTTGGAGGCAGAAGGGCTGATTGATACGGTCTTAGGTGCGGATGCTGAGTTGTTAAAACGCTATATTAATGAATTCAGGTATGATCAAGCGTTGACGCATTTACGGAAGATTTTGCCGGGTCTTGAACTAAGATCCAAGGTTTAACGACAATCGCCCAGACCAACGTATTTTCATGGAACCAAAGTTGCGCTTGGGCGTCTGAAACTTTAGCAATGCTACCTTGATCTAGCCAGGTTTTTATCCGATGCGCTTGATCTTGCGCAAATAATTGCGCGACTTCAACTAGATCTAAATCGGGCGCGACCCAAATTGCTGCACCGCTAGCAAAAAAGCGTTGTAATTCGTGCCACGCTATTTGCGCGGTTTCCAAATTCATTTTGGCGCGTTCAAGATCGGTGCTTTCGTGTATCATTGCAGTTTGTCTGTTGTGAAAATAGACCCTATATTATAACCAATTTACCTATTTACTTGAGGTCAGTTATGTCTTTGCTTAATGCGTTAACCAAAAAATCCCGTCTAAATACTGCCGTTAAAACTGTCGTCGAGGCTCGTAAAAGTTCGGGTGGCAGACAGGAACAATTATTTTTAAAAGCCTATGCAGAATTCCAAGATGTGATTAGCAATGATTTGGTTTTAGCAGAAGCATTGTATAACTGGGGCTTTGCGCTGTTACAACATGCGCGCGGACAAGAGGGTGAGGTGGCTATTAAACTTTATGAAGATGCGAGCGACAAATTTAAATTTTGCCTAACTATCGATCCAAATTACTTAGGTGCAGCGATTGATGGCGGTGTTGTGTATATGGAACTTGCGCGCAAAAAAGCGGTAGCGATTGATGATCCACTCTATGAGCAAGCGAAAACCTACTTTGAACGCGCTGAGCGCATTCACCAAGGTCATGCGGTCTATAATTTGGCCTGTATTTTTGCCTTAACGGGTGAAGATGAAGCGTGTTTGGCGGCATTACAAGACTCGGTGAAATACGGTAGCTTACCTGCAGAAGCTGAAATCTTACAAGATCCTGATTTGGAAAAAGTAAGAAACAAAGCATGGTTTCAAGAGTTTATTGCCAGCTTAGCTAAAAAACCCGAGGTCGTACCCGAAGTTGCTACTCCAGCTGAGCCAGAGCCTGAAGCTAAAGTTGAACCTACATCTGACGCAGCAGTCGCAAGTGCCCCTGAGGAAGATTCTGCTGCTGAGGCTGAAGCCAAAGCAGAGTAATCGAGCACAATCCGCTAGCGCCACTCGCCAAGATTTTAGAGTGGCGCAGTGTGATCAGTAAGCATACGACTGGCTATAGACTGTATATGCTAACGTTTTGAACTATCAGTGATATTTATTCTTGTTTGAGCTTTAAAAAAAATGACTTTACCAATCCAAAATTATGCCTTATTAACTGATGAAGAATGTGATGTGCGCATCATGGAAGCCAAGGCAACTTTAGGCAAACGTTGTGTGATCTTGGGTCATCACTATCAGCGCGATGAAGTGTTTAAACACGCCGATTTTTCCGGTGATTCTTTGATGTTGTCACGGAATGCGGCGCAAGCGGATGCCGAATACATTGTGTTTTGTGGCGTACATTTTATGGCGGAAGTCGCTGATATTTTGTCGCGTCCTGAGCAGATCGCGATTTTGCCGGATATGGCCGCTGGCTGCTCGATGGCGGATATGGCTAATCTGTTAAAAGTGCAGCGCTGTTGGGACGAATTGGCGGCGGTCATTAATGTGGAGTCGCAAGTGACCCCGGTCACGTATATTAATTCTGCTGCAGATTTAAAAGCGTTTTGTGGACGGCATTCGGGTACCGTGTGTACCTCCTCGAATGCCCAAAAAATCCTCGAGTGGAGCTTTGCGCAACGTGAAAAAGTGCTGTTTTTTCCTGATCAGCATTTAGGGCGAAATACCGGTTACCGCATGGGCATACCTTTGGAACAGATGGTCACCTGGGATTTTGACAAACCGCAGGGGGGATTAACGGCTGAACAAATTCAACAGGCTAAAATTATTTTGTGGAAAGGCTTTTGTTCGGTACATCAGGTGTTTCAACCGATTCATATCGATAATTTCCTCTTGCGCTACCCAGACGCTAAAGTTATCTCGCATCCCGAGGCCAGCTTTGAAGTCTGCCAAAAATCCGAGTACATCGGCTCTACCGAATATATTTTAAAAACGGTACGCAATGCTGAACCCAATACCCGTTGGTTGGTGGCCACTGAATTAAATTTGGTGAATCGTTTACACGAAGAATGCAAGGCTGAAGGTAAAAACGTGCATTTCATGTCGCCGACCTTGTGTATGTGTTCGACCATGTTTCGTACCGATCCGCAACATTTACTCTGGGTATTGGAAAATTTGGTACAAGGGGAAGTTGTGAATCCGATTCAAGTACCGGAGAACGTTGCCCGATTTGCTAAACAAGCGTTAGATAATATGTTGTCCATAGTTTAAGGTTAGGCTCGCCTAGTAGGAACTTTGCTAGGCGAGTATTTGCTCTTCCTTGTGATGGTTTAACCTGTTGTTGATGATTCCAGCTCAGTTTTGGCTGCAGGTAAAATTTCGGTTTCTTGCACCAACGCCAAGGCTGAACTGTTAATATCTTGCAAAGCACTTTCGGTTTCTTCAATCAAGTTTTGCAAATCCTGACTTTGTTGCTGCGCCAATAATTGCTGTAACTCGACCTTATACAATTCAGTATGCAGTTCGGTCTTTAGGTTAGCCACGACACGCTGGCTTTTACCCAACCAAAAGCCCGCTACCCGCGCTATTTGCGGCAGCTTGTCTGGGCCTATCGCAATTAATGCCACTAGCCCCACCATACACAGTTCGGAAAATCCTACCTCGAACATATTAAACCGAATCTTTTTCTTTGAGATAGCTGGGGGTCTCTAGAATATTGCCTTCGCTGTGTGCGAGCGGTTGTTCATCCTCTTTGCCGTCGTTAATGGCTTTACGAAAACCTTTAATCGCATCCCCGATATCAGAACCGACGTTTTTCAAACGTTTGGTACCAAATATCAAAATCACAATGGCTAACGTTAATACTAAATGTTGAATGCTGAGTCCCATGTTTCCTCCTTAGGAATTAAATAGTAGGTTTGGGGGGATCAGTTGTTCTGCCCACCCCCAAAGGATTGATTAAATAGTAGCTACTTATTTGGCTGTTGCCGCTTTGCCGATATAGGTTTTTAAATCTGCCAAGGTCACCACATTAGGCCCATGCAAGGCCGCGATCTTGTCTACTTTAAGTTTTAATTTTTGGATATTCTCGTCCAAATTCACGGCATAAGGATTAGCTTTGCTGGGTAGTGGCGCGTTGGCCGCTAGCGGGGTGTAGGCATCGGCTTCGATAAGTATTTTTTCTTTGGGCAGGTAAACTAAAATAAAGGCATCGTTATGGCTATTGCCAGCGATGCTGTGAAGCTCGATTTTACGTTTGCCATCTGAAAGTACGTATTTATGAGTAAAGCTGTCGATATTCGCTGCTTTATGCGATTGCGATAATTTATCTGGATTGAGCGTATGCGGTGCTTGCCAGATTTTTTGGTAATACGCTTGATTTGCCGATTCGGTAATAATCGTCGCCCCGGCATCTACAAAAGTCCGTAAGCCACCGGAATGGTCAAAATGTGCATGCGTGTTAATCAAATATTTAATGGGCTTATTGGGAATAATTTCTTTGAGCTTATTAATGACGGCTTCCGAACGCGCTTCATTTTGCGGTGCTTCGACCAGAACGATATGGTCTTTTTGCGCTATCGCCACGCTATGGTGTGTGCCTCCAGTCAGATAATACACACCGTCGGCAAGCTGCTCTGCTTTAACTTGGATGGCTGGCACTTTAGCTTCAGCAGGCGGGGGAGGGACACCCACATCCGTATTGACCGCCACGCTATCCACTTTGAGATCTAATACCGGGAAGCCACCCTGAATACGCACGATATGCGCTGGAAACTGTATGCCAGCAAAATCTTTATACTCGCTGTATTGGGTTTCAATCAGGGTATCGCCTAAGACTGGATTATCGATCCAAGTTTTAACATTTTCTAATTCATGTTTAGCATTCAGTTTACCTTGGTATTTGTATTTACCCTCCAACGTAAAGCTCACCAATTTACTGCCATCAGCTGCGTCTTCAGTGCTGCTTGGGTTAGCTAAAACGGCTTGTAGAAAACCTTGGGGAGTAGACCAGATTTCTGCAGCACGTTCTTCTATGGCTGTGGGTTGCGGCGTCGTCGCGGCAGGCGCATTGCCCGTGGCAGCAATATTCCAAGCCGTCTTGGCGTTTAAATATTGTTCGACCCGTTGTGCAACCGGTTCTGGTCGATTGCGCCCAGCTTCGATAATTTGACTGCGCGTTAATTTCACGACACTACTGGCAGTGTCGAAATTAAGCTCCGCAGCATAGGTTTTGAGTTCGAAAGGAGGCCAGGGTAAATCTGGATTGGGTGCTTGACCAAATTGAAACCAGCGTCCAGTGCCCGAAAACTTCAAGCTTTTAACCTTAGCGTGTTTCGGATGCGCTGCATCATTTTCCGCTTCAATCGCTTGATGACTACAGCCAACTGCCGTGAGTGCGAACATCAATCCAACGGCAGTGTTTTGCATTTTACCCATGTGCCCTCCTTAGGCCAGTAGGTGAGGTGTGTTAGAAAATGTGTGACCAATAGCTAGCAGCTATATCTCATTTTCAGCAAAAAACAGGCCATGTAATTGCTAAATCCAAATTTTATGCAGATTGTACGCTCCAGAGCAATCGAAGATGTGTTGTGTGTTCAAGTAGCAGAAGCAAAAATGCATTGGCATAACAATATGAAATCAACGGACTAGATAATTATTGTCCCAGAATAAACTGACGCAAGTCTTCGCCATGCAATTATGTGAAAGCGTTTGAGTAAACACCAGCATTAGCGCGCTTGGGAATTGGAATTCTGAAAAAAAAGCCAAGGTATTGCTGGAATAGCAGCACGATTGGTTAGTGGGTGTTGCTATAGCAACAGTTGTCGTATGGAGAGCGGCATGCGGTGTTGATTAAGCGGTAGGCTTAAGCCGATATATGCAAGCTAGCAAGTAGGAGGTTTCTTGTTGCATAGAAACCTCCTTGGCGCAGCATGATAGGCATAGAAAGTAAGATGTTGGATAAAGTTAACGGACATTATTACCTAAGTAAGAACCAGCCACAGCGCCTAAGCCTGCTGCTATTGGATCACCGTGACCTGCTTGGTAACCTAATGCACTTCCTAAAGCCCCGCCCACTAAGCCTGCAGGGTTAGCTCTATTATAGCCACCACGATAGACGGGTGCAGGTTCTTGATACACAGGAACCGGAGCGGGGGCATAATATGTTGGCGCATGGACAACTGGTGCTGGATAATAGACCACAGGCGGTGGAGGGGCAACATAGTATGCAGGCGGATAATATTCCCGCCGAAAATGTGGACGTCCGTAGCCATAACCGTGAACATAACCGTGATGTCCATGATGTCCATGATGTCCATGATGATGGTCGCCATAACCACCTTCCCAATCTGCCATCGCAGAACTAGAAATTAAAATACTAGCGATTAATAAAATATGTTTATACATTGTCAATACTCCTAAAGTTAAAAAAACTGCTGGGGTTTTTCAGGAAACCCGTAGAACCTGTTTTAAATTTTAGGTGTATTGTGCGCGCATTTTCTTAATCACAGCTTAATGCAAAAAATATCTTTTATGGGGGTTAAAGAGCAGTAAGCCACTACCATTAGCTGTGGTAGGTCGGGTTAGCTTTAGCGTAACCCGACATATCGGAGCCATTGCAGCTGGGTTTCGCGCTGCTCTACCCAGTCGACGGGCTAAAAATAGCTATTACCGCGCGTGGGTAGCCACGGCCTGTAAAAAAGCGCTGACTAAAGGGTGTGGCGTTTCAGGAGTTGATCGTGTTTGTGGCACAAATAGCGTGCCTATAAAGAACGGATGCTCTGGATGTTCAATCACCCGGATTTCACCTTCGGCATCGCAACCGGAAATCACTAAAGGTCCTTGTCGCAGCACTGCATAATAATTAGGATTAATGCCAAAATTGCAGTAATACTGTTCGGTAGCGGAACAGCTGTTATAAATTTTGGCTACCTGAGACCCAGAGACAAAATTTAATTGCAACTCTCTTCCTGCTAACGAACAATCTAATTGAGCAATAAATAAGCTAGAAAAATACGGATCATATTCGGCATGCTGGGCATCGTGATATCCCAATACATTGCGAGCATATTCAATAATCATATGTTGAAAACCACCGCAGGTCCCAAAACATGGAATTTTATTTTCCCGAGCGTAACGAATCGCCCACAAAGTTTTCTCCATATTTTTATATGGGCTTCCCGGGGCAACCCAAATTCCAGCATGTTGATCAAACAATTTTGAGTCTATTTCTTCCGTTGTAATCCAGTCAGCTATTAACGTAATATCAAAAGACTTCTGCACGTGTTTGATAGCTTCATTGGTGGCAATGTGTGGCGTAAAAGTTGGGGTATATTCACCGAGGATGGCAATTGCTTTAGTCATTGTCGATCATTGAGTTGAACGTAGGGTTAAAAGATACATGCAAAATTATGTATCAAACATTATGTTGGTAGTAATTAGCCCGTACGGACCACATGGAATACGCGGCATAAAGTCCCGAATTTTCCCTGATTCCACTACATAGCATCCACACTAATTGTTAAATATTGTAGTCAGGGTGGTTATGATTTTTTGCCCACAGATGAGCTTATCCCGCCAATTTTGCGCTCGCCAGTCGGTTCAAACTGATACCCTGTTCAGCCGCTTGCAGGGCTAAAGATCGATGGATTTCTGGAGGGATGCGCACGCGGAATTCGCCACTGTATTTCTTTTCGGACAGCGGTTGGGGGATGCTCTCTTGGTTAGCTTGCATGTCGCAGACAACTTCACGCACTAATTGTCGAATTCCCGATAACGCCGTTTCAGGTGTGGGTGCTAGCCAAGACAAGGATGGAAACTCAGCGCACAAGCCAATATGCTCATTATCTTCCGATGACCAAGTTACGCGGTAGGTGTAATGTTCAATATTCATTGTGCTGCTCCTTTAATTTGTCAATTGCTAATAATACTTGTCGCACTTGATAGGCTTTGGCCTTGCCTTGGCAGTTTTGAATATTTATCCGTGGATCACCGGGCCAAGGTGTTTTAAAAATCGTATGACTTGTACCTGACTGACGAGGCTGACCAAAATACTCCGTGCAAACTTTGACAAGGTCATTAAATTTTACATTGCTCGGTTATCGGCGCATTTGGTCGAGTATTTTTTTAGTAGTCGTCATAAATTTATGGTATCAATAATGGAACCATTTTTCAATAATTTCAATTTTCCGCATGGTGTAACATTGTACGAAGTCAGGTTGGCGTTTGAAGCTTGTCTTAAACCAGCGGGTATTTTGCAAGTAAAATGAAGCTAATGGATACGGGGCTTCGAAGCCGCGATTTTTACAAGATTCCACCCCGTTGCATCCAGGTGACTTGCTAAAAATAGCTTTAAGTGCTCTGCATTCGGCAAGAGTTCATCCTCGACTGTTAGTTATATTTGCTTCCATTAATCTCGCCAGCGCATGAGCACCACTTTGTGGACAACTTTTTAATCCTTGGATAACACCGTGCTGATTTTGTAGAGGTTGATTCTGACTTACTTTCCATTTTCCATAAAGTCGACTAATGCACAGTTCAATCCCGACCACAGATTGGATTAATTTTTCGGTAAAATCCTCAGGTGCATCCGAAACCGCCCAGGGATGAGGTAAATGCGCTTCATTTTGGTCCGTCAGTGCCTCAAGTTGCGAGCGCACCCAAGCTGCATCATCAATAATATGTAAACTACCATATACATGCACCGCGGTGTAATTCCATGTTGGCACTACTTTGCCACCGTCCTGCTTGGTCGCATACCAGGACGGACTGATGTAAGCATTTGGACCCTGAAAGATTGCCAATACCTCAAGCTCAGAATTTAAGTCATGCCAAATAGGATTCGCACGAGCTATATGACCGCGTAAAACTCCAAAGGGTTCAGGAGTTAATGACAGGTGCAGAGGAATATGATTTGCGTCAATACCCTGAGAGTTCAATGTCACCAGTGTCGCGAGCGGATGACTTTGGATTAGCTCGTGCATGACCTGAATGTCAGTTTGTTCAAATTGCGCTGGCTGATACATGGAAATTCTTGTACGGTTTATTGGGATATAAGCACTTCGCTGATCTGAATGATCGGTTCAATGTCCGTGTAATTAATTATATCTCCTTGCAATTCAGCCGCATGTGGCGTGAATGCTGCCATAAAATCTTCCGCTGAATTAAAAAGAAAATGACACATAACAATATACCTTGCCTCAGTCTCTGGAAATACCCCACTCAGTCCGCGTTCGACTGAAACCCCCTTGTAACCAGGATGTGTACTGAAATATCTAATAGCTAGAGGCATATGGTTATCGATGTAATAGTCCATATCGAAGCGGTAGGTGGGGGTGTTCGGGTAAATAATGCTAATTTTAATCATGAAAATTCCATCGTTGGTGAATAATGGGTAACTGGTTTCGTAGCAATTTGGTAGGTCGGGTTAGCTTTAGCGTAACCCGACATATTGGAGTCATTGCTGCTGGGATTTTCGCTATTCTGCCTAGTCTACGGGCTATTCCCCATAGTTGTCCGTTTTTGGAGTATTCGAAATACCTGCCCAATCTGGTTGATATATTCCCAAACGAACGAAGCGGTGAAAGCTTGAATACGCCCAATCCCCAGCTTGACAAGCTAATCCGTGTTTCACCGGATTCCAGTGAATGTAGTCGCAGTGCTTTTCGAAATCCTGGTCATCGCGGATTTGATGTTCCCAGTAGCGAGGTTGCCAGATGGTTTGCGCGCGTTTGCGTTGTTGGGAGACAGATGGCGGTGATTTGTAGTGATCAGGGCAATGGCGAGTAAAATAATTTTTGACGGCATTCCAGCGCATTGGGTAATTCTGATCCCCGGGCGGTAACGTCCAAATACAGTGCAGATGATCCGGTAGAAGAACAAACGCGTCGATAACAAAAGGGTGGGTAGATTTTACAGTGCGGAATGCCGTGCGTAATAAATCGACATTTTCAGGGATGCAGAGCAGTTTTCGCCGTCGAAACGTAACCACCGTAAAAAAATAAGTGCCGCCCGGGGTTTGGGCGCGACGGTATTGCATGGCAAAATTCCTCCAATATCGGGCATAAAGTAGGTTGCAAGTGTAACCCCAACGTAGGTCGGGCAACAGCATTATCGTTGCCCGACATTGTGGTGCCCAAAAGTCGAAAATAATGCATAAATCCAAAAGCCTTAGCCGTATGGAAACGTCGTAATGTCGGGCATAAAAAGCATGACCGACCTACCTGGCTCCAATATTGGGCATAAATTAGGTTGCAAGTGTAACCCCAACGTAGGTCAGGCAACAGCATTATCGTTGCCCGACATTTTGGAGTCCAATAATCGAAAATAATGCGTAAATCCAAAAGCC
>SXIZ01000228.1 GCA_005779525.1 Methylococcaceae bacterium | reverse complement strand
TCTCTTCGATCTACTGTGGGGCTTTATTGGGCCAATACTGTATCTGCTCATCACCACGGTGCTTGTTGTGTTGGCCGTCGGCGGGGCATTCGCATTGTTGTTTATGGTTATATTTATGCTATAGCAGCTTTCAGCTGACCCGCCCCCGGCTTCGTAGACTTCGTACCACCTTTGCCATTTCAGCGCAGCCCATATCCCACATAGCCTGCCGCCCTAAAACACCACCTTCACCGGCTTTACCACCTTCGTTTGGCCACGCGCAGTTACGCAACTGAAATAACCACCGCCAAAACTTCGATACTTTAACCACCTTATTTGAAGGCATCCATTTCAATACTTAATCAACCAAAGGAGATTCACCATGACCATCATTTCAATCAATTCAGCCCTATCCATGCGCATCATCAAGGCGGCATCCTGCCCTTCCAAGTCAGGTAAGGCTACCCTTACTTATCACGTCGGCAGCGACGCAGACAATGAAATACATTTCCGTGTGGTCATGAATACCGGTGGGGGGTTATTCAGTCCCGAATGGCTGTCGCTCAATGCCATCCAGCCAGCATTAGCCAAGGCCCCTGCACCACTGACATCCTATCCACTCGTTAGCCTGCTCCAAGGCAAATCAACCAACACTCCGTCATTTCTCATGGCGGCACTTAAGAATGAAGGCTTGGTGCGCAGTCTGGAAGGCAAGGTGCGGGGTTATGAGCTCATAGACAGTGCTGCGTTTATGGGTGCAGTGAACGCACTGATTGCATCGGGTGTGGACATAAAGGTGCCTGACATTCCAGCATCATCTGCGCTCAAGAAAGCCAGCACCACCTCATCCGGCAAGAAGTCCACGAAGGCTACACCGACTGTTGAGGCTATGGCTGCTAGGCAGGATGTTGCACAGATAGCTACGCAGGCAGCCTAAACCCAACCCAATGGTGCCGTAGATTTACACCGAGGGAGTAAATGTCCTCCGCTCTAAATTCCCAACAAGCCATAACATCAGCAGTTACAAGGCTTTTCTAACCTCGCAATGAAGCGTTAGTTTTATACCGGTCATTTTCCGGTTCAGTTACAACTTTCCCACCTTACAGGAGCACAAAATTGGAGTTTATCACCTTGCTGATCTTGGCCTTGCTATGCCTGTTATCCGAGCATACCAGAACCTATGCATTAGTTTTATTCGCTCTGCTGTTCTTAGCTTTCCCACTGACTTTCTTTATTGGCTTAGCCATAGCCATTTACTACATCAACAAACTTACGAGGATAAAAAAATATGAACCGCCAACATTACCTAGACGCAATTGAAACCGTTTTAGCTTGGGATTTACCTGAAGAGGCTTTTGCCAATGCTATCCATCAGCAAGTCTTTCGAGAGATGGACTGGGACACTGAGGATGCTTGGGATTGTTATACCCACCTAAGCGATTCCTTCCACTGAGCCATTTTCCTTTGTATTGAAAAACTGAAATTCTGAAAACCTAAAAACTGTTTGGGTAGCAGGAATTCAGAAAATCAGTTTTTCAGTTTCTCAAAACTATCAAAAGAAATCAAATAATGACGACAACCATTACCGTAATAAAAAAGCACATTAAGCAATTTATTTAAAACGCACTAAAAAAAGTTGATACGCCTAAATTTAATATTTATACTTGCAATCAAGATGATCTGATGTAGTTCGGTATAGTTGCCCATCACCCTGATTGCGGACATCTTCAAATGGGACGGTACGACGTGCGATAGCGTTGCTTACCGGAAGTCAGAGATGCTCTGGTGTGTAGTAAGCTATCGCTGCACATGCAGAGTCGAATGATATATCGGTACGCCACCGTGGTCGCATGCGGATGGAAAGCCTATTTCATTTAGATTAACTATCTCAGATCACCTCTTAAGGTACTTGCGGACGGAAGGCTTATAGGCTCTGTTCGCACCTGCACGCCCCCTATCCCACATTAAAAAGCGAACGTATTCCATATTATAGGAAGCGTTTATGACTATTATTAGTAATGTAACATCGGGGTTAGTGTCGCCCGAAGATTTAAAAAACCCTGCAAAGAAAATGTTAGAAGCTCTCTGGCGCTCCAATAAGCAATCGCATCAAATTGGCTATCACAACAAAAAAACAAAACAATTCAAAAACCAATTCGTAAAAGACATTAGCGAAGCAGCCACTAGTGCACTTGCAAATTCAGATGCTGGCCTTGAGTCTTATTTCGCTATGGCCGAATACAATAAGGCCGGTAATCGAACTGCATCTAATGCATCCGGCGCTTATGGGCTCTGGGTGGATTTGGATGTGGGTGAAGAAAAAGCAGTGGCAGGTAAAGGGTACCGCACAATCGAAGAGGCTCAAGTCGCACTTGAGAAATTCTGTAAAGACTCAGGCATCCAAAATCCAACCCACATAGTTAATAGTGGTGGAGGTCTGCATGCTTACTGGGTAACAGGCAAAATTATAGATAGAGAGACATGGCAAAAATACGCAAAAATGCTCAAGGCTGTGACTAAGGTGACCGGCTTTCTGGCTGACGACACGCGCACCGCCGACATTGCCTCTGTATTACGTGTGCCTGGTACATTCAATTATAAATATAACCCACCAAGACCAGTGACATTGACGCATGCTTCAGATGAGTATATTGATCGAGATGCGATGCTTGTTGCAATCGAAAGTGCTCATGAGCATTTGTGTATAGCTGAAACGGTAACCAGCAAACAAAATGTCACTCACCTTGGAAATTCTGGCACTGCAACAGCTGATATGCATGAAACGCCGCTAAGTATTGAGAACGTAAAATCGGCTCTTGCCGCAATTTATCCAGATTGTGAGCGCGAGGTGTGGTTCAAAACATGCTGCGCTTTACGTTCGCTTAATTGGAGTTGTGGCGAGTCACTGGCACGGGCATGGAGTAAAGGTGAATTTTGGACAGCGACTAATCAAACGGCGTCTAAATATGACGCCAAATCTTTTGACGTCATGTGGAAATCCATCAGGTCCGATGTGGGCATTAGCATTGGCACCCTATTTCATTACGCTAAAGAAGCTGGATGGGTGCCTGCAGGCTACTTTCAATTTGATGAATTTGAGGTTTGTGAAACAGTCATCATTAAATTTAATTGCAAAGCATCGAAACAAGATGATGCAGCCAGTGATTCGCAAACTGAAATTAAGCCGCAATCAAGCTCGCAAGTTACAATCAACCCGCTAGATAAATTCTCACTGCTAGGCAGGTCTAGTGATTTAGAAAAAATAGCGATCAAACAAAATTACCTTCTTGGCAATCTTGCCATTTCAGGGCAAGCAACGGTGCTTTATGCGTGGCCAAATACAGGTAAAACGCTGTTCGTGCTCTATTTGCTTATTGAAGCAATTAAACTGGGCAAAATTGATTCGTCTAGGCTTTACTACATTAACGTAGATGATGATTTATCAGGGGTGATTCAAAAAAACAATTACGCTGAAGAATATGGCTTCCACATGTTGGCCGAGGGTCACCGAAATTTCACGGCCTCAGCGTTTCTTGAATTGATGACTGACATGACGGTAAACAACCAAGCCAATGGTGTCATCATAGTGCTGGATACGCTCAAGAAGTTTGCCAATCTGATGGACAAGGTTAACAGCAGCAAACTTACTAAGGTCGTTCGCGGATTTATCATGAAAGGTGGCTCTGTTTTAGCATTAGCGCATGCCAACAAAAAGCCGGACTCCGACGGCAAGCCCATCTTTACTGGCACGACAGACATTCTAGATGACTTTGATTGTGCTTACAGAATGTACCCGATTGATGGTGAAGCTAACCTAAAAACGATTGAGTTCGAAAATATCAAACGTCGAGGCGATGTGCCAAGTTTTGTTGCTTATTCATACAGTAATGAAAGTGGCATTTCTTACACAGAACGCTTTATGTCAGTGCAAAAAGTGGATGAAGTGCAACTGGATAGCTTAAGGCATGCTGCAAAAGTAAAGTCTGATGCTGAAATCATTGGCCTAGTAACGGCTTGCATTACAAAAGGCGTCAACACCAAGACAAAACTTGCATTCGAAGTGGCTGAACTTGCATGTATTGGTAGAGGCTCAGCAATCAAACTTATCGACAAGTATACGGGTACTGATGCAGCTATTCACAAGTGGGCTTATTCCGTCGGTGACCGCGGAGTAAAGTTATTCACTATACTGGCGCCAGTAACATCCACAAGCATGCCTGAGCCATACTAGAAATTCAGTTTTCAGAAAATCAAGAAATCACATTCAAAGGGACATTTCGGTGTCCCTCTTTTTTGCATTGAATGGTAATCCACTACACCGAAAAATTCGACAGCCAATTAGCCCAGTAGATGCCGCGACTATCTGACCTGCCTAGCTATTAGGAGAAATTTTCGTGTGTCGACTCTCAAATATGAGGGTGGTTTATCCGAACTTAATCCGAACTGACATCAATATAGAACATAGAATGGAAGTGGCTATAAGCCAAGATAGCCTTAAGTTGTTCTGTATGGATGGGTGCACAAAAGTAACCTAAGGCCAGATGTGAAAACGGCCAACATTGCTGTCAGCCGTTTCAGTATTTGTATCTATTCAAGCTCGATTCAGATGTATTATGAGTCCGCTGCTCTAACCAAGCATGAGCTAGGGGGCCGAAACTGTTAAATCTTTAATCTTGTCCCGTTTCTAAGAAGCTACGCAATCTTTCTGAACGTGTTGGGTGGCGCAATTTACGCAAGGCTTTTGCTTCGATTTGACGTATGCGCTCACGCGTGACATCAAACTGTTTGCCAACTTCTTCTAGCGTGTGGTCGGTGTTCATTTCGATACCAAAACGCATGCGCAATACTTTTGCCTCGCGTGGTGTTAAGGATTCTAACACTTCGCTAGTGGCGTCACGTAAGCTGGCATAAATAGCGGCATCAACCGGTGCCAAGGTTTGCCCATCTTCAATGAAATCACCCAAATGTGAATCTTCGTCGTCACCAATAGGCGTTTCCATGGAAATCGGTTCTTTGCTGATTTTTAAGATTTTACGGATTTTATCTTCCGGCATTTCCATTTTTTCAGCCAGGGTAGCAGGGTCCGGCTCCACACCGGTTTCTTGCAAGATTTGCCGACTGATACGGTTCATTTTATTGATCGTTTCTATCATGTGCACCGTGATACGGATGGTGCGTGCTTGGTCGGCAATGGAGCGAGTGATGGCCTGACGTATACACCAAGTGGCATAAGTTGAGAATTTGAAACCGCGACGGTATT
>SXIZ01000023.1 GCA_005779525.1 Methylococcaceae bacterium | reverse complement strand
TGTGCTGGTGCCTGGATTAGGTGTAAAAGTAAACGGGAGTATTCGCTGGTTATCTTTGGGTGGCTTAAGAATCCAAGTATCAGAAGTGAATAAGGCATGTGCAGTGATTTATATGGCAGGTTATATCACGCGCCACTACGAGCACATTCAGCAATCAGCGTTTGGGGTGGTGAAGCCATTGTTATTATTTATGGTGGCGAGTGTTTTGTTATTGATGGAGCCGGATTTTGGCTCGGCTGTGGTGATTTTAATTATTGCGATGGGAACCTTATTCTTGGCAGGCGCTAGAATGGGGCAATTTGCTATTTTATTTTCTGTGGTGTTAGGTTTGGCGGCGCTATTAGTATCGCTGTCCCCCTATCGATTACGACGGGTAACGAGCTTTCTCGATCCGTGGGCAGATCCTTTGAATACCGGTTTTCAGTTGGTACAAGCCTTGATCTCCTTTGGTCGCGGTGAATGGCTGGGTGTAGGCTTGGGTTCGGGAGTGCAAAAATTGTTTTATCTACCCGAAGCGCATACCGACTTTTTATTTTCGGTGATTGCGGAAGAATTAGGCCTTTTAGGGGTGGTATTGGTGATAAGTTTGTTTTCGTTATTAATTTGGCGTGCTTTTAAAATTGCGCAGTTAGCGGAACAGGCGGGACAAAAATTTTCAGCCTATATTGCTTATGGATTGGGCATTTGGTTTGGTTTTCAGACTTTTGTAAATATTGGCGTAAATATGGGGGTTTTGCCGACTAAAGGTTTAACCTTACCCTTGATGAGTTATGGTGGCGGCAGCATGATTATTATGTGCGTTGCCATGGCGCTGTTATTTCGGGTTTACAACGAAGCTCGAGAACAATTGGCAAGTACGCCTAAAGGAAAACGCCAATGGCACAACGCATAGTTATTATGGCTGGCGGCACAGGTGGGCATGTATTCCCTGCCCTAGCCGTTGCACAAAATTTGCAGCAACGAGGCTGGCAAGTCAGCTGGTTGGGAACGCAAGCAGGTTTGGAAAGTCGAGTGATTCCAGCAGAAAATATTGAAATAGATTGGTTATCTGTGGCAGGTTTTCGGGGTAAAGGGCTTTTTGCGAAAGCGTTGGTGCCATTTCGCGTGTTGCTCGCAAGTTTTCAAGCGTTTAAGGTTTTACGAAAACGTAAACCTAATATTGTCTTGGGGATGGGCGGCTTTGTGGCAGGACCGGGTGGCGCAATGGCTAAATTATTGGGTATCCCGCTGGTGATTCATGAACAAAATCGGGTGCCAGGTACCACGAATCGCTTACTGAGTAAGCTTGCGGTTGCGGTTCTGGAAGCTTTTCCACAAAGTTTTAGCGCCAATGTCGGTGCCATCTGTACCGGTAATCCCTTGCGCAAGTCGCTCTTGACGCTTGCACAAAAAAACATTTGGCAAGGTGAGCGCAATTTGAGGATTTTAGTGCTGGGTGGCAGCCAAGGCGCGCAGATTTTAAATCAAGTGGTGCCTGACGTACTTGCAAAATTGGATGGCGTGGACATTTTTCACCAGACAGGAACTGTGATGCAGGATGCAGTTCAACAGCATTATGCAAATTTGGGAGTTAATGCCCAAGTGCAAGCATTTATTGCCGACATGCAAGCAGCGTATACCTGGGCGGATATGTTGATTTGTCGGGCTGGCGCTATGACTGTCAGTGAAGTCGCCGCTGCAGGATTACCCGCGATTTTTATACCATTACCGCAAGCCATTGATGATCATCAAACTGCTAATGCGCAAGTGTTAGTCGAGGCCGGGGCGGCAGTGATATTGCGGCAGAGTGATTTAGATTTTAAAAATTTATTAGAGAAGATTGAACAGGTGCAAGCAAATATAGTGACTATGTCGCGCCAAGCTAAACAAGCTGCGCGTTTAGATGCGACGGAAGTGGTCGCGGAAATTTGTATTTCCAAGGCAAAAGCATGACTTCAGTAAATGAACCGCAGACGACGGTAGAAACTGTTTGGTCGCCCGAAATCGAACGGCGTAAAGGACAACTCTCTATTCAGAGTGTCACGAATATTAGCCGTATCCATTTCGTAGGGATCGGTGGTACCGGGATGAGTGGGATTGCCGAAGTCTTGTTTAACTTAGGGTTTAAAGTCTCTGGTTCCGACATTAAAGCGTCTGCGGTCACCCAGCGATTACAGTTGCAAGGTATTGTGGTCAATATTGGGCATCAGCGGGGCAACTTGGTGCAGGCGGATGTGGTGGTCGTTTCGTCGGCGATTGATAGAAATAATCCAGAAATAGATGAGGCATATCTACAACGAATCCCCGTGATTCCGCGTGCAGAAATGTTGGCGGAATTAATGCGTTTTCGCTTTGGAATTGCGGTGGCAGGCACGCACGGAAAAACCACGACGACCAGTCTCACGGCAAGCATGTTGGCTGAAGGTGGCTTAGATCCGACATTCGTGATTGGCGGACGCTTAAACAGCGCAGGCACAAATGCAAAATTAGGTTTAGGCAACTATTTAGTCGCAGAAGCTGACGAAAGTGATGCGTCGTTTTTATATTTACAACCGATGCTGGCGGTGGTCACGAATATCGACCAAGATCATATGAGTACCTATGATGGCTGTTTTCAACGCCTAAAAGATACGTTTATCGAATTCTTACATCATTTGCCATTTTATGGGTTAGCGGTTTTGTGTTTAGATGATGAGGGTGTACGTGAAATTTTGCCGCAAATTTCAAAGCCTGTTAAAACCTATGGGGTACATGCGGATGCCGATGTACGGGCTATAGATATTAAGCAGCAAGGCATGCAAACCAGTTACACGGTACTGCGCTGGGGCGAACATCAACCTTTGCAAGTCAGTTTAAATATGCCGGGTTGGCATAATATGTTGAATTCATTGGCGGCCATTACGATTGCAACCAACTTGGGTGTCGCGGATGCGGCCATTATTAAAAGTTTGGCCGAATTTAAAGGGATCGGTCGTCGATTTCAATTGCAAGGAGATGTGGCCATTTCGGGGGGGCAATTAACTTTAGTGGACGATTATGGTCATCATCCGCGTGAAATTGCAGCGACCTTAGAAGCCTTACGCCAAGCTTGGCCTGAACGGCGTAAAGTCATCGTGTTCCAGCCACACCGGTATAGTCGAACGCGAGATTTGTTTGAAGATTTTGTACAAGTGCTATCGACGGTCGATGTTTTAATCTTACTGGATGTGTATGCGGCCGGGGAAAGTGTCATCGCTGCTGCAGATGGACGAGCATTGAGTCGAGCGATACGCCTGCGCGGTCAAGTCGATCCGGTATTTGTTGAAAATGGTGATGATTTGGCTAAGATTCTGGCAGGGATTGTCAAACCCGATGATGTCATCTTGACGCTCGGGGCAGGAAATGTAGGACAGATTGCCACCCAATTACCTCAGCAACTCACTGAATTATTGAGTGCATGATTATGCAGAAAATCATTAATGGCTCGGTTGTCGGGCAATTATTGGAAAATGAAAGTTTAGCCAAATACACGAGCTGGCGGATTGGAGGCATTGCGGAGCGTGTGTTTGTGCCAGAAGATAAACAAGGTTTATGTGAGTTTATTGCCGAATTGGGTGGGCGTGAGCCACTCTACTGGATAGGCTTGGGAAGTAATCTACTGGTGGGTGATGGTGGAATTGCAGGTGTCGTCATTAATACCCGGGGACGTTTAAAGCAAATGTATCTGCAGGATGACTCTGCAGACGACAGTTATCAGCTCTATGTGGAAGCAGGCGTACCGTGCGCACATGTCGCTAAGTATAGTGCTGAGCAAGGCTTAGTGGGTGCCGAGTTCTTGGCGGGGATTCCGGGAACCATGGGGGGAGCCCTGAAAATGAATGCGGGTGCGTTTGATGGCAGTACCTGGAATTTGGTGCACAGTGTTGAAACTATCGATGCGGTCGGACAGATTCGGCAACGCAAAGCAACAGAATTTAATGTGTATTACCGGGGTATTGACGGGCTGGGCGAACAATGGTTTTTATCAGCAATTCTGCGTTTAAAGCGCGGTGATGTCGCCAGCAGTCAAGAGAAAATCAAGCAATTATTGTATAAACGTGGACAAACACAACCCACCAACCAGCCGAGTTGCGGTTCGGTGTTTAAAAACCCAGAGGGTGATTATGCCGCCCGTTTAATTGAAGCTTGTGGTTTAAAAGGCTTTAGCATTGGTGGGGCCTGTGTTTCGGAAAAACATGCAAATTTTATTGTCAATACGGGTAATGCTACGGCAGCCGATATTGAGGCATTAATTCAACATATTCAGCGCGAAGTCGAGGCAAAACATGGTGTGCTGTTACAAACAGAAGTTTGTCGGGTAGGTCGGACTCAATGAAACCTTTAAAAATTAACCATCCTGCAGAATTTGGTCGTGTCGCGGTATTAATGGGAGGCACTGCCGCGGAACGCGAAATTTCGCTTAAAAGTGGAGCGGCGGTTTATGCAGCATTGCAACGCTTACAAATCGATGTGACCGCAATTGACGTGACGGGTTCTCCGATTGAGGCGTTAGCGGGAAAACAATTCGATAGAATATTTAATATCATGCATGGTCGCGGTGGCGAAGATGGCGTATTGCAAGGGTTATTGCAAACATTAAAATTGCCTTATACCGGTAGCGGCGTGGGTGCCTCTGCCTTAAGTATGGATAAACTGCGCACCAAATTGTGTTGGCAAGGCGCGGGATTAAAAACACCGCAATGGTTTTTATTACGCAGTGTTGCGGATATCGATGCTTGTATTGCGCAGTTAGGTTTTCCGGTGATTGTTAAGCCTGCACAAGAAGGTTCAAGTATTGGGATGAGTAAAGCGCAGAATAAAGCAGAGCTGGAACAAGCGTTGCTAACGGCGTTGCAATTTCAATGCGATGTCTATGCCGAGGCTTGGGTACAAGGTTCTGAATATACGGTGGCAGTTTTAGACGGTGAAGCTTTACCTGTCATTCGCTTGGAAACCCCGCATACGTTTTACGATTTCGATGCTAAATATCGTGCCAATACCACTAAATATCACTGCCCCTGTGGTTTAAATACGGCAGAAGAAACGGCACTGCAGCAACTGGCGCAAACGGCATGCGATGTTATTGGTATTCATGGCTGGGCGCGCGTAGATGTGTTTATTGATTCCAACGGGCAGGCGCAGTTAATTGAAGTAAATACCGTACCTGGTATGACCGATCACAGTCTCGTGCCGATGGCCGCTAAACAACAGGGAATAGACTTTGATGAATTGGTTTGGCGAGTTTTGGAAACCAGTTTTAAATAATCGACATGCAAAAATTAGTCGTGTTATTGCTGGTATTTACCACTATTGTTGCAGGTACGCATTTTAAAGCACAAGGTAAACAGCTACTGTCTGAATTGTTGCCAATTCGCTATGTGAGAATTGAGGGGGTATTTCAGTATACCAAGAAAGAACGGATTCAAGATTTACTCAAACCCTTAGTCATGGCAGATTATTTTTCGGTCGATATGCAGGTCATTCATCAAGCAGTGATGCAATTACCTTGGATCAAAACGGCATCAGTGAAGCGCGTTTGGCCAGATGCCATTGACATTAAAGTTTATGAGCAAGTCCCGGCAGTGCGTTGGGGGGAAAAAAGTTTACTCAATCCGAGTGGCGAGTTATTTACCCCTGACAGTGTCGAAGAATTTAAATATTTGCCCTTGATCATTGGTCCCAAAGGGTATGAAGCAAGACTGTTGGATATTATGCAAGGTCTTGAATTAGCGCTGGCTGATCGCGATATGCATCTGGCAGAGTTTAAGGTTAATGAGCGACGATCCTGGGAGATCGTGCTTAAAAATGGCGTGATTATAAAATTAGGCCGTAATGGACAGTTAAAGAATTTTCAGCGGTTTTTAAAAACCCTGGACTTACTGGGACGAGAAAAGGTAGAAGCAATTGCTGAGGTGGATTTACGTTATCCAAATGGCTATGCCATTACTTGGAGAGCGGATGCACCGGCAATTGATTGGAAACAGGTTATGGCTGCTCAAAAGCAAAGTTAATAAACAGGTTAAACAAAAACAAAATGGCTAAGAAGAAAACACCCCGTAATTTGGTTGTAGGGTTGGACATAGGAACTTCAAAGGTTGCTGCTATTGTGGGTGAGCTAAACAGTGATAACCAGATTGAAGTGATCGGTATTGGCTCTACGCCTTCCAGAGGTTTGAAAAAAGGTGTGGTGGTTAATCTGGAGTCCACAGTCTTGTCTATTCAACGTGCGGTTGAAGAGGCAGAATTAATGGCAGGCTGTAGCATCTCCTCGGTCTATGTCGGCATTGCTGGTAGTCATATTAAAAGCCTAAATTCGCATGGAATTGTCGCCATTAAAGATAAGGAAGTGACCCAGCATGATATTGATCGGGTGATCGATTCTGCGAGGGCAGTGGCGATTCCTGCGGATCAGAAAATTTTGCATATTTTGCCGCAAGAATTTGTCATCGATATGCAGGACGGCATTAAAGAGCCTGTGGGGATGTCAGGTATCCGTTTGGAAGCGCGCGTGCATATGGTAACAGGCAGTGTCAGTGCGGCACAAAATATCATCAAATGCATCCGCCGTTGTGGCATGGAAGTCGATGATATTGTCTTGGAACAATTAGCTTCCTGTATGTCGGTTTTGACGGATGACGAAAAAGATTTAGGGGTGTGTTTAATCGATATCGGTGGAGGAACGACAGATATTGCCGTATTTGCCGATGGTGCGATCAAGCACACGGCGGTTATTCCAATCGCTGGGGATCAAGTGACTAATGATATTGCCGTTGCCTTGCGCACGCCTACGCAGAATGCGGAAGATATTAAACGTAAATATGCCTGTGCCTTAACGCAATTAGCAAATATTGAAGAGTCTATTGAAGTTGCTAGTATTGGTGAGCGCCCACCTAGACGCATTTCGGCGCAAAATTTAGCGGAGATCATAGGGCCGCGCTATGAAGAATTAATGTTATTGGTGCAAGCTGAATTGCGGCGTAGTGGATACGAAGAGTCAATTGCAGCAGGAGTCGTATTGACAGGGGGGAGTGCAAAGGTCAGAGGGTTAGTGGAATTAGCAGAAGAGATATTTCATATTCCGGTGCGTATAGGCATACCGCAACATGTGTCCGGGTTGACAGACGTGGTGCAAAATCCTATTTATTCGACCGGAGTGGGGTTGTTATTGTATGGCAAAGAACGCATAGGAACCTCGGGAGGAGTTGGAAACGAAGGTGAAGGTGTTTTTGCTAAAATGAAGAATTGGTTTCAAGGTAATTTTTAATATTTAGGGGTTTTTAGGGGGTGTTATGGGATATGAATTAATTGATATGTGCAGTGAAAACGCAAATATTAAAGTTATCGGAGTCGGTGGCGGCGGTGGAAATGCAGTCAATCATATGGTGGATAGCAATATTGAGGGCGTGCAATTTATTTGTGCAAACACCGATGCGCAAGCTTTAAGACGCTTGTCGGTCGACACCGTCGTGCAATTGGGTGTTGCGCTGACTAAAGGTTTGGGCGCAGGGACCAATCCTGAAGTTGGTAAAGAGGCGGCAGAAGAAAATCGCGAGCGTTTACGCGAAGTGATGGAAGGGGCGGATATGATCTTCTTAACCGCGGGTATGGGCGGTGGCACGGGTACAGGTGCGATTCCGATTATTGCAGAAATCGCGCGCGAGCTCGGAATTTTGACTGTGGCCGTGGTGACCAAGCCTTTTGACTTTGAAGGCAAAAAGAAAATGTTGGTTGCAGAAAAAGGGATTGCGGAATTGGAACAGTATGTGGATTCTTTGATTACTATTCCGAATCAAAAATTATTACCAGTCTTAGGCGTGGATGTTTCGTTGGCAGATGCTTTTAAAGCGGCTAATAATGTGTTATTAGATGCAGTACAAGGCATTACTGAACTGATTGTGCATCCAGGGACTATCAACGTTGACTTTGCTGACGTAAGAACAGTGATGGCAGGCATGGGCGCTGCAATTATGGGCACGGCCACTGCAACGGGTGAAAATCGTGCGCGCAAAGCAGCAGAAAAAGCCATTGCATGTCCATTATTGGATGATATTAATTTACGTGGTGCACGCGGTATCTTGGTGAATATTTCAGCAGCCGATATTGGTATGGCTGAATTTAACGAAGTCGGAAGTATTGTGTACGAATTTGCTGCCGAAGATGCGGTCATCAAAATCGGTACTGCGATTGATACAACGTTGGGCGATCAGATTAAAGTGACTGTCGTTGCTACTGGGATGGGTAACCCTATCGTTGGATCGGTAAAATCGCCCATTAAAATCGTTCCCAATAAAGCAACGGGCGCAGATGTGAATTATGATGCGTTTGATAAACCTACCGTCATTCGCGCCAATAAACCTGAACAACGCGAAACCCGTTTTGGCGCGCAGCCTAAAAATGTGAGCGATATGGATTATTTGGACATTCCTGCATTTTTAAGACGTCAAGCGGACTAATTGCTTTAGTTTTATCTTAGACCCTTGGGCATACGCCCAGGGGTTTTGCTCTCACACTAGTAATATTAAAAATCCAGACTCTGAAATGTTAGAGTTTTGGATTAGATTTTGCCAAATCAATCATATTGACGAAGGCTTTTGCCTAGTGTGCTAAAATGCCATGTCTTGGCGAGTTTCAAATTTCCAGAGTAAATATGATTAAACAGCGAACATTAAAAAATACCATTCGGGCCACGGGTGTGGGATTACACACAGGCGAAAAAGTTTATTTGACTATCCGCCCCTCTGATCCAAATACTGGTATTCGATTTCGCCGTGTTGATTTAGATGAGCCCGTTGTAATCTCTGCTATGCCCGGCAATGTAGGTGAAACTACCTTGTCTACGACTTTAGTCAGTAATGGTACTAAAATTTCCACGGTTGAACACTTGTTATCAGCTTTTGCAGGCTTGGGTATTGATAATGCTCTTATTGACGTGACCTCGGCGGAAGTGCCTATCATGGATGGTAGTGCCGGGCCATTTGTGTTTTTACTACAATCCGCAGGGGTTGTCGAGCAGGATAGTCCCAAAAAGTACTTGCGTATTAAACGTAGTATTCGGGTTGAAGACGGCGATAAGTGGGCATCATTCGAGCCGTTTAATGGCTTTAAAGTCACCTTTACGATTGATTTTGAACATCCAGCCTTTGAAGATCATTTGAAGACGGCGACTATGGATTTCTCTTCTACGACTTTTGTTAAAGAAGTCAGTCGGGCGCGCACCTTTGGATTTATGAAAGATATAGAAATGCTGAGAAGCAATAACTTGGCATTAGGTGGCAGTATGGATAATGCCATTGTGGTTGATGATGATAAAATTTTGAATGAAGATGGCCTGCGCTATGCGGATGAATTTGTAAAGCACAAAATATTAGATGCCATTGGTGACTTATATTTGCTGGGCTATAGCCTGATTGGTGAGTTTGTTGGCCATAAATCCGGGCATGCCTTAAACAACAAATTGCTACGTACCTTATTATCTGAAAAAGATGCTTGGGAGATGGTCTCCTACGAAAATGAGGCGGATGCTCCTATTTCGTTTATGCGCGCCGCGCAATCAGAGATACCTCCAGCTTAGTGGGTCGCGTCTTTTTCGAGTTTCAGTTTTTCCAAGGTACGACTTAAACTTTGTAATGCTTGAGTTAAATTATCATGGGTATTACCGCGGCGCGAGTCTCCCAGTAAGCGAATGGTTTCGGCCGATGGCATGTTAGCCGTTCTCGCTTCGAGTTTCATCGCGCTGGAATTAAGCAAGAGTCGTATCAAAATCTGATCGATATGCGCAAAGCTTTTATGTTGACTTAGGCTATTAAGCAGTCCGGTCGCATAAAAGCGAAGTTGAGTCGCATAAGCTGGGGAAGTACTAAATATCACTGCTTTGTTTTGGTTGATAACGGTGTAATGTATTTGTTTAGCAAGATTTTCGGGTAAAGCAGCTTTGATAATATACAAAAGTTGTTGCTGTTGTATCAGTTGTGTTTGTACTTTAGAAAGTAATTTATCTTGCAGTTTAGTTGCGAGTTTGAAGCTTTGATAAGGTTTGCGCATGAGTTGCAGGTCGTCTTCATAAAATAAAACATCTGCTTATAAGGCAGATCAGTAAGTAAAAGGCTGCGATTGCTAGCCAAGGATAGTCCTTAATATAAGCAAGCGCCTCGTTATAAATAATAGCAGCTCTCCATTCCCCTCCCCCAAAATATAATTCAGTGTATGTCGAAATTAATTAATGATACCTTTATAAGAGCGCTTTTGAAGCAACCTGTAGCGCACACCCCTGTTTGGATGATGCGCCAGGCTGGACGCTATTTGCCTGAATATCGTAAAGTCAGGGAGCAAGCGGGTAGCTTTATGAATTTATGCACCAATCCAGAATTGGCGTGCGAGGTCACATTGCAGCCCATTGATAGATTTAATTTTGATGCGGCTATTTTATTTTCAGATATTCTGACGATACCCGATGCGATGGGCTTAGGGTTAAGCTTTTCGGAAGGTGAGGGGCCTAAATTTAGTCGGCCGATTACCACGGCGCAAGATATTCAGGCATTAGCCATCCCCGATCCAGAATTAGAGCTTCGCTATGTAATGGATGCTGTTAGATTGATTCGTAGCAATTTAAAAGGCCGGGTGCCGTTGATTGGTTTTTCGGGTAGTCCCTGGACATTGGCTACTTATATGGTTGAGGGGGGAAGTAGTAAGTCTTTCGCTAAGGTAAAAGCTTTGATGTTCGAGCAGCCTAAGTTGATGCATCAACTCTTAGATAAATTGGCTCAGTCCGTAGCGTTATATCTGAATGCGCAAATTGCTGCGGGTGCACAAGCGGTCATGTTGTTTGATACCTGGGGCGGAGCATTAAGCGCGGATGACTATCAGGAGTTTTCATTGCGCTATGCCCAGCAAATCCAAGCGTCTTTGACCCGAGAAGTGGATGGACAGGTCGTCCCTGCAATTTTATTTACCAAAGGCGGGGGGCTCTGGCTTGAGTCTATGGCAAACACGGGATACGATGCCTTAGGATTAGACTGGCAAACAGATATCAGTCTTGCGAGACAGCGTGTAGGCGCTAAAGTTGCATTGCAAGGGAATATGGATCCTGTGACCTTATACGCTCAGCCAGACATTATTACCCAAAAAGTGCGTACTGTTTTGGAAAAATATGGTCACGGTTCCGGCCATGTCTTTAATTTAGGACATGGCATTTTGCCCGATATCAATCCTGAGCATGTTAAAGCGATGGTCGACGCGGTACATCAGTTTAGTCCGGCATATCATACTCAGTAGATGTTGCTGCTAGTGTAAAAAAATTGTGTATTGTCCTGTTACTTGTTAGAGTAAAGGCTAAGGTGATTTTTTTGACTTTATTCGCTCCTTACAAAATTTTCACTATACTTATCAATATGGTTAATTATTGAGGACTTGAAAAACATGATAAAAAATATTGTTGTGCTGTTATCTATGTGTGCTATTGGTTGTTCTTCGGCAGAGGCAACCGACAAAACGGATAATTGGCGCGCGTCAATTAATGCTTTAGGTCCAGTTCAGATCGGAATGTCGACGGATGCTTTGCAAGAGTACGCTGGTGAAATAGAGCGACAACACGGTGATGGTGAGGGGTGCATATACTTTAGTCCAGTTAATGGTGAAAAAGATGTCTCATTCATGTTGTTCGAAGGGCGATTAGTCAGAATTGATGTGTACAGTCGTAAAACTGAAACACTCAGTGGCGTTCGCGTGGGCGACACGCGGGATAATATTATGCGTATGTACGATGATGCCGTGGAAGAGATTGATGAAGATGAAAGTCACGGCCAGATGCTCTATCTGAAATCAAGTCGCCCAGAGTACAAAAACTATCGCATGATTTTTGATGTCAAGAATAATATCGTCTCCGATTATCGGCTCGGTCTATTGCCCTATGTTAATTGGCAACAGGGCTGCTCAGGAGAGCGCTAGTTTGTGCATGAGGGGGCCCTGTTTTTTTAAAACAGAGCCAAAGACTATGCTGAAAAATTAGTGCGGTAGCACGTTAGCTGCTGTCAGTCCTTTTGGGCCAGACTCAATATCAAATGTTACAGCCTGCCCAGGCGATAAAGTTTTAAAGCCCTCTCCTTGAATGGCTGAATGGTGCACGAACACATCTTCGCTGCCTTCTGCTGGTTCAATAAAGCCAAACCCTTTTGTATTGTTAAACCACTTTACAGTACCTTTTGCCATCTTTAAATCTCCTACAAATTAAAACTTATGGTTATACAGAACTCAGCATTGATAACCCGCTAGCCTACAGCAATACACCCTGTAACTCTATATCCAGTGCTGATTATTTTTATTATACTGCTATTGGACGTTAGTGTCATTAGCATATTGATAAAGTCCATCTAGAACTAGGGAATTTGGACTGACGACACCCAGTACAATATCATTCTCTACTACTGGTGCCCTCACCAAATTGTAAGTAGAAAACAGTCTTGAGCATAAACGAATATCCATCTCTGGGTACACTTGGATCACAGGACAGGTCATAATTTCATAGACATTCACTCTTGAAGGTGAGCGGTCTTTGGCGAGTACATGTCGAGCAATATCAGCAGAGGTTAACATCCCTATTTCGTCATCCTCATGGCGTTTGTTAACGATAAGCATGGCTGTCTTGGATGCTTTCATCAGTTTGACGGCTTCGCTGACGGTTGCCGAGCCATCAATAGTGGCAAAAGTTGTTTTCATCACATCTTTAACACGGATAATTTTCATATTTCATCTTCCAACTCTTGGGATAATTCTTGGGCTTGATGCAAAAGTCCAATCGCGTCTTCGACATCAATCTTAAAAGCGATACCAGTGCCCGGTTTATTGTCAAATTCAGCGGCGTCAGAGATTTTTTCTAAAATATAGCGACTTAGATGCTCCTCAACCAAAAACATCAGGACATCTCTGGGATTTTCCAATGTTAAGCCAAAAAAAGTTTTGGATTGCTTAATTCCTTCGCCACGCGCATGATTAATTACGGTTGCCCCTTTGGCACCATGCTTACGGGCAGTAGCCAAGACTAAGTCGGTTTTATTGTCCTCAACAAAAGCAATAATCAGCTTAAAATGCATAACAACCTCAACGATTAATAAAAAATCGACTACGATTCCACCACTCAGCAAGCTGCGCGTAAAATAAAACCGCAATAATAGAAAATAAGCTCGCAAAAGCGATTAAGCCAAAGCCGTCAACTAAGGGATTACGGCCAGGCACATTATTGGCCAAGCCGACTCCAAGTGCTGTAACCAATGGTACCGTCACAGTTGAGGTGGTGACCCCCCCAGAATCATACGCTAAGCCAATAATCAGCTTAGGAGCAAATAGCGTTTGCAACATCACTAAGACATAACCGCCAATAATAAAATAATAAATATTTAAGCCGCTGATAATGCGAAATGCACCTAGTGCAATTCCAAATGCTACGCCTAAGGAGACTGCAATCCTGAGTCCCCAGGCTCGTATGCTTCCACCAGACAGCGTTTCTGCTTTTAACGCCACGGCTAATAATGAGGGTTCGGCAAGAGTTGTGGCAAAACCAATGCAAGCCGCAAAGATGTAAATCCAGGTGTATGCCTGCCAGGGAATAGGTAAATTACTGTTGCTTAAGCCCAAAAAATCGGTAGTGGTGAGTTGGCTTGCCATCAGTTTACCCAGAGGAAATAACGCCATCTGTAGGCCTTCAAGGAAGAAGGTGATGCCCAGTAAAACATAGATCAAGCCCAAAAAAGTTTTACCCGGATTTGGCAATGGGCGACGAATGACGAAAAACTGAAATCCCAAAATAATCGCGGCAATAGGGAGAACATCTCCGCAGGTTGCAACAAACTCTTGCAAAAACAGGAGGGGCCACGCCGTCATAACAATAAACCGTAAGCCATAACAAATACCATCGGCGTTAACGAAGCGAACGCAATCAGCCCAAATCCATCAATCATGGGGTTTCGACCTTTGATTGCTGTGGCTAAGCCGACCCCTAAAGCAGTGACTAAAGGCACGGTAATCGTAGAGGTGGTTACGCCCCCGGCATCATACGCAATTCCAACAATCGAGGCGGGTGCAAATGGAGTAATTATAATGACTGCTATATAACCACACAAAATAAGATAATGTAATGGCCAGCCTTTAATAATGCGTAATACCCCCACTAAGATTGCAAACCCAACTGATAACGCGACGCTGATGCGAAGACCAAACGCATAGTGGTGTTGAGCTTCCTGGGTCGATGCAATGACTTTGGCTTTGCTTGCGATATTTGCGGCCTCATCTGCGACCGCTACTAAAGAAGGTTCAGCAATTGTGGTACCAAAACCTAAGCTAAATGCAAAAATTAATAACCATGTAACACTGCCCTTGCGTGCAAATGCATAGGCCATCGCTTCCCCTAAGGGAAATAGCCCTTGTTCTAAGCCTTGAACAAAGAGGGCTAAGCCGATAATCACAAATACAATACCTAACACTAACTCGCCAATATTGGGAATAGGTTGTTGAATCACAAAAAGCTGAAAAATTAATACCACCAACAGGATAGGCAGTAAATCCAGCATGCTGTTAAATAATTGACGAATAAAGTGATTTTTGCCAAACATAATCATACCGAATAGCGTGCGAACAGAGAGTCAGGGCTGTATCATGACTAAATGTGGGTTGAAGTGTTGAGTCGGGCCAGAAACTAGCCAGGGTGGCGTGGACGCCTCGCCCCAATAAAGCGTTTGCGCCAGTAACTGTTTTGCAAACTTGCAACTTGAACTTTGCCTGCATGCTGACTTGGGGCATGCACAAATTTGTCATCACAAATATATAAACCTACATGAGATGCTTTGTGTCCTTGGGTATTAAACAGTAGCAAATCTCCAGAAATGAGTTCGTTTT
>SXIZ01000227.1 GCA_005779525.1 Methylococcaceae bacterium | reverse complement strand
CTGCTTGTTTTTGCTGTTCTTGAGTTTTTGCGGCTTCTTTTGCCTGTAACTCAGCTTGTTTAGCAGCTTCGGCTTCGCGCTGTTCAGCTTCTGCTTTACGTTGCTGCTCCATTTGCTTTTTAATTTCAGCTTTTTTAATCAGCTCAGCTTTTTTCTGTTCCTGCGCTGCTTCGAGTTGCTTTTGCGCCTCGGCTTCTTGCTTTTGTTTTGCGAGTTTTTCAGCTTCTGCCTGCTTTTTCGCTTCTTCCTGTTTTTTTAACTCTGCTTTTTGTTTTTGCAAAGCCTCTTCTTTAGCGGCTTCTCTTGCAGCTTCACGTTTAGCTTCTTCTTGTTTACGCTTGGCTTCTGCCGCCGCTTCTTGTTTTTGCTCTAACAAGGCATCAGCTTGTTTTTGCGCAGCAGTCGGCACTTCCACAGCAGGTTCAGGGGGTGCTGTTTTAGTGGCTTTTGCGGGTTCTGGTTTAGTAGGTGGTGCCGCAGGCATTTCTTCCATCAAGGTCGCTTGCACAATTTCTGGCTGGGACTCTGGATCTACTTTTTTAGGCTCTACTTTAATAAATGCAATCAGTACAACTACTAAAATATGCAAGCATAAGGAATAGATAAATGACTGAACGGTACTTCGATTTTTAGACATATGGTGTTATTGTTTTGGTGTCGTCATTAACCCTACACTTGGGACATGCGCATTTTTTAAAGCTGACATCAGGGTAACAACTTTACCATAATCAATTTTGTGATCGCCGCGAATATATACAGGGGTTTCAGGCTTACTGCTAATCACTGCTGAGACCCGTTCCAAAATTTCAGTTTCCACGATTGGCACTTCGTGCTGGTCACCCAAATCGATAAAAAACTGACCTTGCTCATCAATCGAAATGATAATCGGGGGATCGTTTTTGGGTTCGACGATTTTAGCTTCTGCTTGCGGTAGGTCAACTTGGACCCCGGTTTGCAGCAATGGCGTGGTAATCATAAAAATAATCAGCAAAACTAAGGTGACATCAATGTAGGGTACAACATTGATTTCCGCCATAGGTTTTCTACGGCCATTTTTCTTGTGCATGCCTTTCATCGTGTATGGGCCTGTCTTTGCAACAATACCACAAATTCATCAATGAATAGCTCGTAGCGTCCTGCTAAGCGATCTAAACGGGTACTAAAACGATTGTAAGATACTACTGCAGGAATCGCCGCAAACAAACCGATCGCGGTGGCGATTAACGCTTCAGCAATCCCCGGAGCAACTTGCGATAATGTCGCTTGCTGCACATTCCCCAAAGCACGGAAGGAGTTCATGATGCCCCACACGGTACCAAACAATCCGATATAAGGACTGGTTGAACCGACAGTTGCTAAAAAGGGTAAGGATTCATCAAGACTTTCGATTTCACGTTGTTGTTCTATCCGCATTGCCCGATGCGCATTTTCGACTTGCGCCGCAGGATCAACTGTGCCCGTTTTTTGCATACGGGAAAATTCTTTGTAGCCTGCAACAAAGATTTTCTCAATGCCTTCCGGCTCAAAATCTTTGGACATCATATTGCGGTATAACTCGGATAAATCGACACCTGACCAAAATTCAGATTCGAATTGATCAGTGATGTAAATGGCGCGATTAAGCTGTTTACGTTTGTTGAAAATAAAAGTCCACGAGATCACCGAAGCTGCCAAGAGGATTAGCATGACAAATTGGACTACGATACTCGCAGAAGCAATTAAATGGATTATTGATAAATCATTATTCATTGTTTAACTGTTCTATTAACGTTGCTGGAATCGCTGTTGGGCGCATGGTCGTTTCATTCACACAGGCAATACTGACTTGAGCTCGACACAAGGGTGTTCCTTCCTTGCTGATAAGTTGCCTAAATACGAGCCGCGTTTTTTTCAACTCGATTATTTCAGTATCGACCTGTAATAATTCATTAAATTTTGCGGGCTTGAGATACTCAAGTTGTACCGCATGGACTACGAACAAAATATTTAATTCTGCACGTAATACATCTTGCTCAAAGCCAATTGAACGCAGCATTTCCGTGCGGGCGCGCTCAAAAAACTTTAGGTAATTAGCATAGTAAACCACGCCACCAGCATCAGTGTCTTCATAATACACACGAATCGGCCAGCTGAATGTATGCATAACAAACCTCTTTAGCAAACCATTCATTATAAATGATTTTTTGAGCTTTTCAAATCACAGATAATTTTTGTCTTAATAAAATCTATACCCTGGGATTTATAGTTAATGTAAAAAATTAACTTTACCCAAGCAATCCAGCCAGACTACAGCTGCTTATTTACAGGTGTTATCTGTCAGGCAGATAATCCACAATATCTAATAATTGCTTAGGTTGAGCTAAGCCAAAATGTTGATAAGTATTTTGCGTCACTATCCGTCCACGTGGCGTGCGCATGATAAACCCCTGCTGAATTAAATACGGCTCCAAGACATCTTCAATAGTGCCACGCTCTTCACTAATTGCGGCAGCTAGGGTATCTAAACCCACCGGACCACCTGCAAAATTATCTATCATAGTTTTAAGCAATTTACGGTCCAAAGCATCAAAACCACACTGATCAATTTGTAACATCAAGAGTGCAGCATCGGCAATCGCTTGGGTGATACTTCCGGTACCTTTAACTTGGGCATAATCCCTTACCCGACGCAATAAGCGATTAGCAATTCTTGGCGTGCCACGCGAACGTTTTGCGATTTCAAGTGCACCATCTTGGACAATGGGAATACCTAAAGCCTGCGCTGAGCGTTGAATAATCAGCATTAATTCTTCGATAGAATAAAACTCTAAGCGTTGTACTATCCCAAAGCGATCTCGCAGTGGCGAAGTTAATAATCCGGCGCGTGTTGTGGCTCCCACCAAAGTAAACGGCGGTAAATCCAACTTAATCGAGCGCGCCGCTGGCCCCTCACCAATCATTAAATCAATTTGAGAATCTTCCATCGCCGGATACAGAATTTCTTCCACCGCCGGACTTAATCGATGAATTTCATCAATAAATAAGACATCATGCGCTTGCAGATTGGTTAATAACGCCGCCAAATCCCCTGCTTTATCTAAAACTGGCCCGGAAGTCTGCCGAATACTGACCCCCATTTCAGCAGCGATAATATTGGCAAGTGTGGTTTTACCTAAGCCCGGTGGCCCAAATATCAATACATGATCTAGCGCCTCTTTGCGCGCGGTTGCGGCATGAATAAAAATCTCCATTTGCGCACGCAATTCTTGTTGCCCGATATATTCATTTAAACGCTTAGGCCGGATAGCACGATCCAGACGTTCTTCATCAATTTTTACCTCAGCACTTAACAAACGATCACTTTCAATCATCGCAGCGCTCCTTGCAATGCCAGACGAATAATGTCCTCACAACTCTTATCCTGCAAATCAATGGACTGCACCATTCTGCTGGCATCCATGGGCTTATAGCCCAGAGCACACAGGGCACTGATAGCATCTTGTTTCGGATTCGCCGGGGTAACCACTGTCGTTCCAGAAGGCACCGCCAAATTTGCACTATCAACAGCAATATCAGGAGCATCTGCCAAACGATCTCGTAATTCAATAATTAAGCGCTCGGCGGTTTTTTTTCCCACTCCAGGCAAGCGTACCAAGGCTTGACTGTCATTTTGCTGAATACAGCGCTGGAATTCTGCGGCAGTTTGCCCGGATAGAATGGTTAAAGCGAGCTTGGGACCGACCCCATTGACTTTAATCAGCGTGCGAAATAGTTGACGGTCTGCCAAGGTCGCAAAACCAAATAAACTATGCGCATCCTCCCGCACAACCAAATGGGTGTACAGCGTAACTTCCTCCGCTAGGGCTGGCAAACTATAGAAGGTAGTCATTGGCGCTTCCAATTCATAGCCTACCCCCTGAACATCCAGCAATAACGCCGGGGGCATTTTGGCTATCAGCTTACCTTTTAAATAGCCAATCACTGTCTTGCTCCAAGTAAAAAATTGACTGTTAAAAACTGACCGTACACAGGCGTAACTAGGACCCCAAATCGGGTCACTCCCAGCGTTGAAAATTGTTTATTCGACATTATAAAAAAGTTTACCGTGAACATTAGCGCTAGTTGCAGTCCCATTTTTTGCAGCGAACAGCTTATATCGCTAATCACAAAAATTCCGCTTCGATAATAGCATATTCTGCTAAAGCAATTTCCGCGCCCGAATGAATATTTATAGGCCTCCACTCAGCTTATTGCGGAGTTTTTTAACCTGCAGTAGCTAAGTTAAGTTAAAATAATGCCAAATTTTGGCTAATCCAAGTTACATCATGGTTACATCATGTTAAAAAAATTCTTGTTCAGCACCGTCATTGCAGGCTTATTAAATGCTTGCGTCACCAGTCCTACGGGTAGGAATCAACTTATTTTCATGCCCGATAACCAGATCGATCAAATGGGCTTGCAAGCGTTTGACGATTTAAAAAAAACAAAACCCATTTCTGGTAATGCTAGCTTTAACAAAGTGGTCAACTGTGTAGCCCACAGCCTCACCCAACAAATCGGAGGACAATGGGAAGTCTTAGTTTTTGACGACCCTTCGTTTAATGCCTTTGCTTTGCCTGGCTATAAAATCGGGGTGCATACTGGCTTATTGAAACTGATTGACAACCCCTCACAGCTCGCCTCGGTCATTGGGCATGAAATTGGGCATGTACTCGCCAAACACAGCAATGAACGGATGTCGCAAGAAACCGCCATGAATGCAGGTATGAGTGTATTACAAGCTTCTGGCGGCTTAGGTGCAACCAGTTTGGGCTTATTGGGCATGGGTGCGCAATATGGCGTACTCTTACCTTTTAGCCGCACCCACGAAAGTGAAGCTGATTTAATTGGCTTAGATTTGATGGCTAAAGCGGGTTTTGATCCCACCCAAAGTATTGCCTTGTGGCAAAAAATGGAGCGAGCCAGTCAGAATGCGCAGCAACCCATCGAGTTCATGTCCACGCATCCAGCACATGCCACACGCATTCAAAATCTGCAACAACACATGGCCAATGCCCTGCAATTACAACAACAGGCAAACGCCTCAGGTCTTCGTCCCAACTGCACACCCTAATGAATCCACTTTTACGTCAACTGCATCCCTACCCGTTTGAAAAACTAGCGCTGTTAAAACTGGGGATCACTCCCCCGGCTGCCAAAGGGCATATTGCCCTTTCCATGGGAGAGCCACAACATGCTGCGCCTAGCTTTATTACTGAGGCATTAGTTGCCAACTTGTCAACCTTATCGAATTACCCGACCACCAAAGGTTTACCCGAGTTACGGCAAACTATTGCGCATTGGCTGGTTCGGCGTTTTAATTTAGGTGCGAATGCGCTCAATGCAGAAACCCAAATTTTGCCTGTGAACGGCACTCGTGAAGCGTTGTTTTCGTTTGCGCAATGCATTATCGACCCAGCGAAACAACCGCTCGTCCTGATGCCCAATCCGTTCTATCAAATCTATGAAGGCGCTGCGTTACTGGCAGGTGCTGAACCGTATTTTTTAAATACCACGCCAGATCAGAGTTATTTACCCGACTTTGATAGCGTCCCTAGCGACGTATGGCAGCGTTGCCAACTGCTGTATATTTGTTCGCCAGGTAATCCGTCAGGGGAATTACTCCCGCTCACAACCTTGACTCGTTTGATCGAGCTTGCGGAACACTATGATTTCATCATCGCTGCCGACGAATGCTATAGTGAATTGTATGCTGACGAAAACAACCCACCGCCAGGATTATTGCAAGCCGCATATGCTATGGGCAACACCGCATTTAAACGTTGCGTAGTATTTCATAGCCTCTCCAAACGCTCCAATGTTCCTGGCCTAAGATCGGGCTTTGTCGCAGGCGACGCTGCAGTATTGCAACAGTATTTGCAATATCGTACTTATCACGGCTGTGCGATGCCACTCCCTACGCAACATGCCAGTATGTTAGCATGGCAAGATGAAACCCATGTGCAGCTTAATCGCAGCTTGTATCGTGAGAAATTTGCGGCAG
>SXIZ01000226.1 GCA_005779525.1 Methylococcaceae bacterium | reverse complement strand
GAGCCCGTCCCGGGGAGCCAAATTAAAAGCCTGCGTAATGCAGGATTTTTTTTATCCAAAATTTAGCAGCAACTTAACTGTTGGATTTCATCCTAAATGCTTTGAATCGAGATGTGGTTTAATAGTCCCATCTTGATTAAATTCCCCCCCCCTAGATCATGACTACCAAATCAATCTTGCATGTCGGTGCTGGCTATAGAAATAGCGGTGCAAACCTCCCAGTAAGTTTGCAATCCCCTGAATGGAATGAGATTCGTCTGGATATCGACCCGGCATGCGAGCCCGATATTATTGGTTCGATGTTAGATATGCAAGCCGTAGCGGATGCCAGTATGGATGCCATTTATTCCGCCCATAATATTGAACATGTGTATGCACATGAAGTCCCGATCGTTCTCAAAGAATTTTTACGCGTATTAAAGCCCAGCGGCTTTCTAGTCGTGACCTGCCCAGATTTGCAGACTGTGTGTAGCTTAGTTGCAGAAAATAAACTAACGGAAACGGCTTATGTTTCACCCGCGGGACCGATTACCCCACTTGACATACTCTACGGTCATCGAGGCGCATTAGCAGGGGGTCGTCATTATATGGCGCATAAGTGTGGCTTTACAATGGACACATTGGTTAACGCCTTATTAGATGCCGAATTCCAATCAACGGTCGGTAGGCGCCGGGCACATTGTTTCGATTTATGGGTACTGGCCAGTAAATCCAGAATGCTTGAAGCTGATATATTACAGATGGGGGGTACATTGCTGCCCCAATAGGCTAGCCATAGACTAGTCCCTATCGAAAACGCTGCTTCAGATACAAAATCACTGCAGCTACTTACAACGCACTAAGTGTTCATCCATCAGAATCACCGCAATATCACACTCTGGTTGGTTCGCAGGATAGTAATCTGCAAATTTATCCGCTATCGCTGGATTTTGATCCGAGATAGCCGCGTTGCGCTCAGCATTGCTATTTTTATATTCCGCTTTTGCTTGCGGCTCTTTCTTATAGGCTATGGCTTTAACTTTGGCTTTATCAGCTAAGACTCTATGCGAAGCCTTAGTCACTGTTTTATGATTTGCAGTTGCATACAAGAATTTATCAGAATCCTCCCAATTGACTAACTGTAAAACACGAACTTTAATCAAATTCCATTGGGGTGCAATACTTTGCAATTGCGGCCATCGCCCTGAGAACACTTGTGGCTGGATTACCAACACACTGATTATCAAGGCCAGCATAAGCCATACTCTACGCAGGTGAGATAATTTTAAAAAACGCCGCACTGGTGCTCTGGCAACTGCAGTACTGGCTTGACTACGCTGAGTTGGCACAATGATTTTAGTGACCTGCTGACTCCGCGATACAGCAGGCACAGGTTTAGTGGCAGTCGCCGCAGATGTTTCCTGCGATGCTTTGCCAGAGGGCTTTAAGGATTGGGCTAGCCAAGCATCGTATTCAGCTTTTTTGTTCGGATCAGACAATACCGCATAGGATTGCTGAATGACTTTAAAAATTTTAGTTCCTTCCGTGGCATCGCCCCGAAATTTGTCGGGATGATACGTCTGACATAACGATTTGTAAGCGGCCTTAATCACGCTGATAGGGGCATGTGGCGCCACCTTCAAAATATCATAATGTGTTTCTACCTTAGCCATAAAAAGCCATTATCAAGTGCAGAAAATTTTGTTGCATGGCTTAGTACAAACACCGTTCAGTAAATACTCATAATATTAGCTGATATTAAAAATTCCTGTGGATGGCACTGAGTCATCGAAGAATCAAATCATCCAAAGCATTTACCTGCTTTCATCGTGTAGCAAATACATTCGACCTTAATACCCATGTGAGCCAAGTCATTAGCTTATTCAAACGAATGCATCATACCCTCCTTCCATTCACGGACTTCATGCGTTTATCCAATTGATTAAAGAGCTTACTGATCAACGCAATTACGTCACTGAATTTTGTTAATAGCAAACCCTATAAAACAGAAAAGCCCGCAGTAGCGGGCTTTTCATTATCCATTTGCTGGAGAAGACTTAGGCCAAATCTTTTTTCAGCAATTTACCGATAGCTTTGACTTCAATATTCACAACACCAAGAACACCTAATGCAGCCCAACCAAAGAATACAAATCCATAATGTAAAGGAGCTACGAATAATTCTTCCATAAACCAGAAAGTATGACCCCATTCGTTTAAGCCAACGTTAGGCAAAATCATGAAAGGACCAACGACAGCAACCAGATATTGTAGAGAGTTTCCATTAGAGTATGCAGGCAGTCTGGTTTTAGCATATAAAAACGCTGCACCGCCAGTAATAATATAAATAGGATAACTCAAATAAAACTCAATGATATGACTAGGAGTAAAGTCAGTATCACGCACAATTGTTTGATGCCAAGTACCGTCTTGCTCTGTAAAATAGCTAGCACCGAAGTAGATAGCCCAACCATACATGACTAACCAAGTCCAGTGAGTGAAATGGCGTCTTAACTCTTCACGAGCCGAAATACTGGCCAGTTTACGATCGCGGGTTTTCCAAATATAGCCCCACAGCGTTGAAGCAATAACCACCTCTAAAATCATTTCGATATAAAGGAAATTCATCCAGTAGGTTTCAAATTCTGGCGCAAAGGAATCTAAACCAGCTGACCAGCCATAAATTCCTTCATACCAGCGTACCCACGCATAAAACACTAAATACACCAAAGAACCCAAAACCAGATTTCTGCTACTCAGCAGCGGCAATTCATTGGTGGTAACTTTCAAATTTTCAGCAGTTGCAGACATTTTGATCACCTAAAAAAAATATTAATAATTATTGTGCTAAATAAGCACTTAAGACCTCTGTGTATCCCTACATGAAAATAGTTAACAAATCCTGTATGTCCTTAGGACAAAGCATTTGATGAGTAGTTCACTGGGTTTTTAACTTTTTTTCAAAATTGCATTGCAACAGCAGCAAAATAGGCGGAAAAAATTTTCACTCAGGTTAAAAATAATTTTTATTGACTTTAGCCAACAACATGTCTGTATAGATAGGGAAGTTACCCACACGAATTAATTTGGAGATAAAAACTATGAAAACTATAAAAGCAATGATTGTTCTGGTAAGTGTTTTAATGCTGTCTGGCTGTGGCGATCAAATCTGGTGCGGCGAGAATGGATGCGGCGCGTCTAGAGAAACCGCGACTTTTACCCCGCTATAAAATGCCTAAAACCCACATACGCACTTTACGTGATATAGACCTCATACGTAAGCATTACGTATGAGGTATTTTGTTAGATCCCATCCTTAATCGCACAATAAATTAGCTTTTCACTTTCAACATTATAAACAAAAGCAACTCTCTTAAGCCGTTAATTTTACAAATATTATTTGTAAATAATCCACTTAAATCCAGAAAAATATTTTTGTTGATCTATAATCAAATTGCACTGGATTGGCGTGTAACCTTAGAACAGATACCCACAGTAATCTATGCAATGGATCTTAATTCGATTAGTTTGATAATTGAGCCCACCTTTATCAATTAAGGCAATTGTTGCCTTTTTAATTTTTTTTAATCCTGAAAATCTCTTGATGAGTAACAAGATATGAATCAGTTCCAAAATCTTAGCGTGAAGTTCCGTTTATTTTCCTTGATTGCCTTTATGATTTTAATGATGATCATTATTGGCTTAGTTGGTTTACGCGGTATGTACGACTCTAATACTGGCTTACGTACCGTGTATCAAGACCGCGCCATTCCTCTTGATCAACTCGCCGAAATCACAGACCTCAATGCTGATAGCATTCTGCATTTATACCAAGCGGTGTTTTATGATCCGCGTTTAGAAGAAAGTCGAATTAACACGTTAACACTCGCTGATCATCTAAGCAAAATAAACGCAAATGATCAGGAAGGCAATAAAATTTGGAATGCTTATATGGAAACCTATCTGACTCCAGAGGAAAAAATTCTGGCGGAAGAATATGTCAAACTCCGTACTGAATTTATCAAACAGAAGCAAGCTGCGTTTGAGCTCTACCAACAAAAACGTTTTGTCGAAGCGAATACCTTCATGATAAAAACCTTGGCGGATCAATTTGATCTTTTAAATGATAAAGTTGACCAGCTAAAAACGCTACAAGTGGATGTCGCCAAAATGGAATTCGACAAAGCCAGTGGCAATTATGAATTCGCTTTCAAACTTGCACTGTTTTCCTTAGTGTTCGCAATCTCTGTGGGCAGTTTGATTGGCTATATTATCGTACGCAATTTAGTCAAATCTTTGGGAGCAGAACCCAACACCGTCGCGGATTTAGCTGCCAAAATCGCCAGTGGCAAATTGGATAATATTATGGACGTTAAGTCGGGTGATGAGCACAGTGTCTTAGCCAATATGCACTTCATGCAGGGACAGCTGTTGCAAAGAATTACGCGGGAAATGGAAGAAAAAGCCAAAGCGTTGCGTATCCAAAATGCCTTGGACAATGCGTCTGCAAATGTGATGTTAGCGGATCAAGACTACAATATTATCTATGTTAATAAATCATTATTAGCGATGTTCAAAGGCATTCAAGACGACATACGCAAAGAAATTCCAGATTTTGATGCTAATCATCTAGTCGGGGGAAATATCGATCGCTTCCACAAAAATCCACAGCACCAGCGCGCGGCACTGAGCAAATTAACGACAGAATTACATTCAAATTTTGTTTTAGGTAGTCGCCATTTAGACTTTATTGCTGTCCCGGTGATTGACGAGTCTGGAGAACGCATTGGTATTGTGGTCGAGTGGCGTGATCGTACCAACGAAATTAAAATCGAAAACGAAATTAAAGCGATCGTCGAGGCCATCAAAATCGGTGATTTAAGTCAACGTCTACGCACCGATGATAAAACTGGGTTCTATCAAACCATCAGTGTCGAAATTAATCAATTAACAGAAACCATAGACAGCGTATTTGATGACATTGCGGGCATTATGCAAAAAATGTCAGCAGGTGATTTAAGTCAAAAAATTACCCGTAGCTACGCTGGCATTTACGATAGCTGTAAAAATGACATTAATAGTACACTGGAAAAATTACGCGAAGTCTTCGTGCAGATTCAAGATTCTGCAAGCTTCATCAGCCAATCTTCGAACGAAATCTCCAGTGGCAATAATAACCTGTCACAACGTGCAGAGCAGCAAGCTGCCAATTTACAGGAAACCGCATCCAGTATGGAAGAGTTAACCAGTACGGTTAAACACAATGCGGATAACGCCTTACAAGCCAATCAGATTACGCAACAAGCGCGTAATTTAGCAGAACAAGGTGGCGAGGTAGTGAACTCTGCCATCATTGGTGTTATCGATGAGATTGCGTTTCAAACCAACCTATTAGCGCTCAATGCCTCAGTAGAAGCTGCGCGTGCAGGTGAAAACGGACGCGGGTTTTCGGTCGTGGCCACCGAAGTGCGTAATCTTGCACAACGCAGTGCTAATGCTGCGCGTGAAAGTAAAACCCTGATCCAAAACAGCATCCAAAAAGTGCGCAATGGCAGTGACTTTGTGAATCAAACGGGTAAATCGCTCAACGAAATCGTAGGTGCAGTGCAACAAGTCAGCAGCATTGTTGCGGAAATCGCATCGGCAAGTGGTGAGCAATCCGCTGGCATTGAACAAGTCAACCAAGCAGTAGCGCAAATGGATGAGATTACCCAACAAAATGCCGCGTTAGCCGAGCAAGCCGCCGCGGCGAGTCTTTCGATGAACGAACAAACTACGCACATGGGAAATTTACTGGCGTTTTTCAATCTTGGGGGCCATAAGAATCCACCGCCAAGCAATTCGCCTAGCCCAACGATCAAATCTGCACCACAACCTAAAGTTCAAGCTAAACCCAAACCGAGCCAAATTGCAGCCCATACAGATCAAGATTCAGAGTGGGATGAATTTTAACCACTTTTAGACAGTCCTTAGCCGGGCCACATTTACGCAGTGTTCTCTGTAAATTGGCCCGAACAACTACTGATTAGACTTCAGGTCGAGTAGATAATTTTTTTGAGTACCGACCCCAGTATTTGCACCCTTCTTTGAATTATCCGTCCTAACACCACCCCAAAGCATCGAAAAAACCGAATTATTTTAAGTAAATTTCAGCTAATGGATAAACTACACCCTATCTCTGGAGAAGATATGACCCAATCTACTCCGACTAGCCGCGCTCAAGACGCGCTGTATTCTTCGCAACATAACGTGGCGGTCTTAGACAGACTTGTGCACTCGTTAAGCAATTGCACTTTAATCATCAATGAGCAATTGAACATTGCACATAAATTTGACGATACTCGGTATGATTTAGCATCGCAAGAACAACTATCGTCTTACTCACTTAAAGATTTTTTACCGAGTGATTTAGCCAGTTCGCTTGCTACAGCTGTGCATCAAGCACTAAAAACAGGTGAATCAAGGCAAATCAATGCTTTTTATGCTAATAAAACTCAGCATGACGCTCTCTTAACCATCCAAATAAAACCGCTTGTGTTAGAAGCCGTCTCCCCTACGCTAGTTGCGGTCATGATTAAGGATCCGGCTGCTCGCGTCAAATTGCCAACTGCATCACAAGGAGCATATCAAAATTTAGCCAATTATTTACAGACCGTCGAACAGACCCTCGATACCTTTCAAAGTAATACTCTGGCCAAAATTACAGAACTCGAACAAGCCAATCAAGATCTCCAATTTCATAATCGACAACTCCTGCACAGTAATCAGGAATTACAGCGCATCAATCAAAACATGCAAAGCATTAATACCCAGTTGATGACGACGCTTACGACAGCCAGAGATCTTTTGATTGAATTGGGATGGGATGGCAAGTTATCGGTGTAAATCGCCATTTTTAGTGTAAGACTCTAATATTCAGTCAATCTTGTTTTGGCGGTTAATAACATATTCCATTCGCCATGAATATGTCGAATGGCTTTGTGGTGCATGGTTCGACAAGCTCACCACGAACGTTTTTTTGTTTCAACCCAACATTATAAAATTGACGGATTACTAGATTAACCAAATCAGGGTTTAACTTTTCTCACAATACTTATCCACCTAAGTATTCGAACTACAACTGTTATTCGCCTGCAGCTCGAGTAATTTCTCTATAGAAACTGTCTCCAGAGATCACGGGCCTCTGCTTTCCCAAACTGCTATCCAATTTTTTCCTAAGAGATTTATAAGCAAGACTTCCGTCCATACTAAATTGTGATTATGATGCATGCTTTAAGCACAATGTGGAGCACTCAATGTTAAATAAAGTCACCTTAATTGGTAATCTTGGCGCCGACCCTGAGGTCAGATACATGCCGGCAGGTGGCGCCGTCACGTCGATTAGTATTGCGACTACGCGTCGCTGGAAAGATAAACAAACTGGTGAACGCAAAGATGCCACGGAATGGCATAGAGTCGTATTTTTCAACCGAATCGCAGAAATTGCAGGTGAATATTTAAAAAAAGGGAGTCAAGTCTATGTTGAAGGACGTTTACAAACCCGCAAATGGCAGGATAAAGACGGGCATGAACGTTATACAACAGAGATTATTGCCGAGGAAATGCACATGCTAGGTAGCAAGAGCGGTGGAACTAGCCATTTTCCAGACACCAGTGCGGCCTATAATACGCCGACTGCTTCGGCTCCTGGAAGTTCGCCGTATCCACCGACTATGCCCAACGCTTCTGTTCCTCCTGTCCCCCCAGATTATGACGATTTTGACGACGATATCCCGTTTTAGAGGGACATGCTAGCGATGACCTAGGACAGTATTCGCACCCCAGTAAGAACTTACTAACATTCACCTAGAGGCACCTAAAAATACATAGTTTATTTACTAGTATATTTTTTGCTTAGCTATGGATTTTTTCAGTGTTAACGTGACTAGTAAATCAGCAGAGGGGAGATTAAGGAATCTGGGTGTGCAATTTTTCTCAAAATTTTATAAATACCATGGTGTATTATCAGGAGCACACATGCAAAAAATCCCAGTGGGTATTAGCAGCTGTTTACTAGGCGAAAACGTCCGCTTTGATGGCGGTCATAAACGTGATGCCTATATCACAGGCACCTTGAACGAATATTTTGATTTTAAACCGTTTTGCCCTGAAGTGGCCATTGGCTTAGGTATACCCCGCCCAACGATTCAGTTGATGAAAGTGGGTGATGAGACCCGTTGTGTCGGCTCAAAAAATAATGATTTAGATTATACCGAAGCACTGCGTGCGCAAGCCTTGCAGCAACAAGCCGAGCATGCGCAATTGTGCGGTTACATATTTAAAAAAAATTCGCCTAGCTGTGGTATGACTCGGGTAAAAGTTTATCACCGTGAAACGCCCCGTCCGATCGGCGTAGGCGTGTTTGCCGAAACCTTAATGCAAAACAATCCCCTACTCCCCGTCGAAGAGGAAGGTCGTTTAGGGGATGCTAAGTTACGCGAAAACTTTATTCAGCGTGTGTACGTGCTGCATCGCTGGAAAAACCTCATCGCCGAGGGGCTGACGCCAGCGGGCTTAACCCGTTTTCATGCGCGACATAAACTGATGATTATGAGCCATGAAGATTATCGGGAACTGGGGCAATTACTGGCAGAGGTCAATAAAACCAACCTAGAGACGGTTGCGGAGCAGTACATCACTATTTTGATGCAATTACTAAAAAAAGTGGCTAATCGTGGCAATCATGTCAATGTGTTACAGCATATTCAAGGTTATCTAAAAAAAGAATTAAGCGCGGATGACAAAGCCGAACTGTGTGAAATTATTGAACAATATCGCCGCGGAGAAGTTCCTTTAATTGTGCCGATCACCTTACTGAAGCACCATTTTCGTAAATCACCCGACCCCTATATCCAGGAATCCTATTACATGTCCCCCTATCCACAAGAACTGCAACTGATTAATCAACTGTAACATCAGGATTAACCGCTATGCTGTTTATCGCTCAACAGCATTAGCACGTTAGTTTCTCATCTACATTTTACTCAGTCAGCGCACAAAGCCATAATACAACACATTGAATTAAAATAGATTATTTAGATCTACTCTCAGCATTTTATCTGCACTCAGCCAGCCGCCCCTCCATTTGGGGGGATTTACAAGCTTTAATCTCGCACTAAACTGTGATCAACAACACAATTTCTTGTGAGTAAATCTGTCATTACTATTGGTCAACATCGGTTTGATTAACTGATGGCTAGTACCAAAGTCAGTCCATCAGGCATTTAAATTTTTAAATTTCAATCAACTTTATTCGGATAGAGTGTTGCTTAGGTACAAAATTTTTGTGGCCATCATTGCGGATCTTACTTGCATTTAAAAATCTCTGTCATCTGTTCAAGGAGTTTGTTATGCATAATTTGACCATTAAACTGCGTTTAGTATTTAGCTTTGGTTTGCTTGCCTTGCTTATTTTGGCAATATCAATGACTGCCATATTCAAAATGGACACTATGCAGAAATCACTCTATGAAATCACCGCGGTAAACGGTGTTGAAATAGATTATGCAAATGAACTTGGGAATTCACTAGATGGCCGAGCAATTGCTGTCAGAGATATCGTCTTGGCTAAAGACAATAATGCTCGTAACCTTGCCATGGATGATCTTAAAACCCAGCGGAAAAATTTTGCGGCCTATCATGACAAGTTTTTTACATTGCTCACTAGCTCTGAAGGTACCCAGGAGGAATTTAGTCAATTAGCGAAGATAAAAGATATGAATGACCCCATTAAGGAAAAAGTCGATAAGGTCATCCGGGCGGTAGAAGCCAATAATGTGAACGAAATTGATAATTTACTCAGTGAGGCGAATAAGCTTATGGATGAGCAGCGCGATAACCTTAAAACTTTGTTAGAAATTGAAAACAAACTTAACCAAAATGCGATAACGCGTGCAAAGCAAGCTTCTGATAGTGCAGTTGTAATCATGTTGAGCTTGCTAATGTTCTGTACCTTGATAGCAGCAATCTCCGCCTACACCACCACCTCCTCGATTACGCAACCTATTAGCCATTTATTAAACACCTTAACCTACGTCGCCAAAGGTGATTTAACTGTGAATCTAGTGCCCTCAGGCAAAAATGAAATCACGGATTTGGAAGTCGGCGTCAAAAATATGATTCAGGACTTACGCCAAAACGTTACGCAAATGCGAGAAAACGCGTTCAGTGTCAAACAAACATCCCATACACTTAGCGCAGCTGCTGAGCAGGTGCGTGCCGCATCGGATACCCAATCTCAATCTTCGGAATCCATGGCAGCAGCCTTAGAGGAAATGTATGTCAGTATTGGTCAGGTGTCTTCTTTGTCAGACAACGCCCGTGCACTTGCCGAAGAGTCGAGTCAAAACGCCTCTTTGGGCAGTAATCATATCAATTCCATGGTGCAAGAAATCAATAATATTGCGCATATTATTTCCGAAACGGTAAAGTATTCGCAAGAATTGGGAGAAGAATCAGAACGTATCTCCAGTATTATCAGTGTCATTAAAGGCGTGGCGGAACAAACTAATTTATTGGCGCTGAATGCCGCGATTGAAGCCGCCCGTGCAGGAGAAATGGGCCGAGGCTTTGCCGTGGTGGCCGACGAAGTTCGGCAACTTGCTGAACGTTCAGCGAACTCCGCCCAGGAGATCACCTTGATGGTGAAATCTATTCAAGAACGCATTCGAGCTATGCTAGTGCGCATGGAAGCCACCGTTAATCGTATAAACGAAGGCAAATCTCTGGCACTCATCTCCGAAAACGCTATGCATAGCATTGAGAATGGCGCTAAACAAGTTACCGATGTCGTCGATAATGTCTCCTTAGCTCTGAGAGAACAAACTATCGCCGGGAAAGAAATTGCCAGTCGTGTGGAACATATCAACATGGTAGCAGGTGAAAATACCGCAGCGGTAACCTCGGTGGCCAATACAGCGAAAGAACTCAGCCAATTATCTACGCTATTAATGGATTCCGTGGCGGGATTTCGTATAAATGTTTAGCAATCGTTCAGGACTCTATCTTCCCGTAGCTTCGAGCTCCTCTCACACTCCGCATCACTATTTTCTCAATGACGGCTAAAGCGCGTCAACTCTGATGAAATTTAGCCACAGCAATCTCAACCCCCACGAGATTACTGTGGCATCTAAAACACTCAAACTAAATCATGTGAAATTGTTCACTCAAAAGTTGTGAAATACTTCACAGAAAATTCCTTGCAAAAGCGTAGACTACTTTCATAAGGTTATGCCGTAGTGCATAAGTCATAGTATCGCTTAAGCATTTTAGAATAAGTAGCCTGCCCATTAAAAGAATAACAATCACTATAAAACACAAACTGATGAGGAGGCGACATTATGACTACCACAGGCAAATGCCCATTTGAACATATTCACGATCTAGCAGAAGAGCAGCAACAAATTGCAGAAACGGCAGAACTCACTGTTAAATTGTTAGATAAACGTTATGCTCCACCCAAACAAATGTTACGCGGAGTGCATCCAAAATCGCATGGCTGTGTAAACGCGAGTTTTAGTATCAATAATGATCTACCTCCTGAATTGCAGGTCGGCTTATTTGCAACACCGGGTAAAACCTATTCCGCAATCATTCGCTTTTCCAATGCTGAAGCGCTAGTAGATAAACCTGACTTAAATGAAGACGGTGAACACGGCAGTCGGGGAATGGCAATTAAAATCTTTGATGTTGGCGGTGACGTGCTGCAAACCGATGGTAACGCTAACAACCAAGATTTTCTAATGATTAATCAGCCAGTCTTTGCATTTGCCAATATGCGTGATTATTTACGTTTAAATCGCATATTAGACCAGGATAAAGACATCCCGAATCGATTTTTTGCGCCGCTGCAGCTTAACTCCTCCTCCCTTACCGAAGAACAAAAACGCCACATCCTCGACTATATCGAAGCCGAAAATATTACCCCAGAAGATATTCAACATATGGCAGCCACTGCAGCCATCGTCAATGGTATCAAAACCTCAAAAATCACTCCGTCCGTGGGGAATCCTCTCGGGGCACAATATTTTAGTGCGGCGCCGTTTATGTTTGGCGATAACAAAGTGATGAAGTTTTCCGCGAAACCCATCGCTCCCGTCCCGCCGTTATCTCCTCCGCCTGCCCCCGCGCAAGATTACCTGCGTGCTGCACTCACTGAAACCATGCACGGCGAGGAGTCTATAGAATTTGATTTTATGTTACAAATTCGGGAAGATATTTCTGATGTCGACCTAGAGATTGAAAACGCCTCAACGCATTGGCCAGAAAACGCGTTTCCATTTGTGAAGGTCGCAAAAATCACCATCGAAGCTCCGCAAGCTGAAGTTACCAGCGCCTCGCATGTTAGCAAGTGTGAGAATTTAGTGTTTACCCCTTGGCATGCCTTGGTAGAGCATCAACCCATTGGCAGCATTAATCGTTTGCGGCGTGCAGTGTACCAAGCCTCTGCCGAACATCGGCTGCAAGCCAATAGTCCAACATTACCATTTTTTATTCGCTGGATAGAAAATGCGTTTAAATTTTTATTTGGCTAGTAAGGAGTCCACTATGTCGATCAAACCTTGGCTGCTCTCAAGCATGCTCTTAATAAATAGCGGTTGTAGTGAACGTACCCAGAACACTCCGCCTGCTGATCCTGTGCAAACTAAAACTCATGCCACAACCAAACTGACCCATCCGATTACCAAATTACCGGAGTATTTGGCACAAAACTGGGATCACGCGACCCGAATGAATTGGTGGTACACCACCCAAGGCGCAAGAATTATGCCTTATGCCTGGTTTTTAGCCCTGGAACTGGCCGATAGTGAACAACTCTTTGCCAGCCATAAACACTTAAGCCAATTACGTTTTATCGCAGGTCCGGCAGATCCCAAACTTAATCCCGATGCCTTACCTATCGGCTTTGTTGCCGATATTGACAGTAACCAAGAACGCCATATCGGTGTAACCTGTGCAGCCTGTCACACCAGCAAAGTCAGTTATCAAGGTAAAGAATATTTAGTCGAGGGCGGTCCTGCACACCATGATTTTGACCGCTTTATTCATGAAAGTGCCCAAGCACTGCAAGCAACGCTAACAAACGCCGCTAAATTTCAACGCTTTGCCGAACGCATCCTGGGAGCATCCGCCTCAAGTGACGCACTGAGCAAACTCAAAGCCCACCTAGCCACGCAGAGTCAGGCTTTAAACCAACGAGATCAAGTGAATCATATAGAGAAGCTGAATGGCTTTGCGCGTTTAGATGCTTTTGGCAATATTTTTAACGAGGTTGCAGTGTTTGCGCTTGGGATACCAGAAAATAAGCAACCCGCCAATGCACCAGTATCCTTTCCTGTGGTCTGGGATACCCCGCAACATGACGTTGTGCAATGGAATGGTTCGGCTTCAAATGCTGGCATAGGCCCTTACGCCCGAAATGCGGGTGAAGTCATCGGGGTGTTTGGCGATCTCAGATTTCATCCAGGGAGTAAACAACCGACCCAGCATATTCGGGTAGATAATTTGCAACAGTTAGAATCCATACTGACCACGCTCTGGTCACCGCTTTGGCCTGCTGGCTTTCCAGAGATTGATCAACTAAAAGCCCGCCAAGGTCAAAAAATTTATAATACCCAGTGTATTAGCTGCCATGCGCTGATAAAACGCGATGATCCTCACCGTCAAGTGCAGGCAAAACTGGTGCATATAGACACGCTAGGCACCGATGCCTTGACGGCGGATAATATCCAAAACCGCACCGCCAAAACTGGATTATTGCAAGGTTTACCAACACTCCACGGACCCCTGCCTGCAGTAGTGCCGACAGCAGAATTGGTAGGGATTGGCGTGCTCGCCGTATTACAGGAAACCTTACCTAAAATACTGCCTGCAGCAGAGTTAGCTGCCCAAACAGCTGAATTTCTCAAAGATACCGCCAAACCCCATTGCGCACCATTAAAAAATAGCTCGGGAGCACTGATCCCTTGCTATAAAGCGCGTCCGCTGAATGGCGTGTGGACTTCGGCGCCGTATTTGCATAATGGCTCAATTCCTAATCTGTGGGAATTATTACAGCCTCCTGCGAATCGAGTCCAACATTTTTATGTCGGAAGCTGGGAGTTTGATCCTCAAAAAGTGGGCTTTGTCACCGATGCAGGTCCAGACAGTACTGAATTTGATACCCTCAAACCTGGAAATCACAACACAGGACATAACTATGGTACCGACTTAAGCGCTACGGACAAAAAAGCGCTAATTGAATATCTGAAAACGCTTTAAACCACAAGATACAAATATTTACAGCTTATAACTGCTTAACGCATTAACGCATTAACGCCTCAATATTAAATCCCGATGACCATTTAGCCTTGGCTAAGCTGAGGCGGATGGTCATACGGGTACATAATAACTGACGTTACGCAGTAACTTGTTTTAATCCCGTTTACCGCGTCGAGCACCGCAGTATTTATCGGGAATAGCCCGAAGGGGTGCGGCATGGATGCCGCACGGTGGCAAAG
>SXIZ01000225.1 GCA_005779525.1 Methylococcaceae bacterium | reverse complement strand
AGTTTATTCGTTTTATTACTGCTCTTCAGTGCTTACACCCAATGGCAAACTTACTCCATCGAACAAGCCATTTCTTTAAACGAACAACAACTTAAAGCGGATGAAACCAAAGTCAACTCTTTACTTGCCAGAATTCCCGCACAAGCGCTTGATCCCAACTTAGCTACTGAAGTCCAACGCTTGCAACATACCTTGGATGATTTAACCCAAACCATTCAAATTTTAAATATAAAAAATCCCGATGATTCACTTGGATTTTCCCAGTATCTGCGTGCGTTTGCCAATCAAGGACTCAAAGAAGTATGGCTAACCCACATTTTTATTACGGGCCAACCTAAAACCATTACTCTTGACGGTAGTAGTTCCAATTTAGAAAAAATTCCAACTTTTATTCAAAGACTTCGCAATGAACCCATTTTCAAAGGCCAATCGTTTGCACAACTTAAAATTGAAAAGGCCAATGAGGCTAAACAAATAAACTTTTCGCTCAGTTCCAAATTGCAACCCCCCGAGGAGACCAAACATGTTAACTAAGCTACAAGTTAGGTTTGATCTCCTCACTACACGCGAAAAAATTATCGTCGTAGCCACCTTAATCACTGTCATTTGGAGCTTATGGGATAATTTTTTTTATCAGGATGTTGTTCGCCAGCAAACGCTGCTGACCCAAAAACAGAGTAATCTTGAAAAGCAAATCAACGCCCAAAAAAAAACCATTGAGCAACTGGAAAACAATACCTACGTTGATCCTAATCTCGCCAACCAAAATAAATTAGCCACCCTGCAACAACAACTCACGCAATTGCAAGATCAAATGACGGTAGGTGACAAAAAATTTGTACCACCACAACTGATGCCTCGTGTGCTAGAAGATATGCTCTCCCACAGTAACGCACTCACGTTAGTCAATCTAAACACCTTGCCTATAGCTACACTATTACCAGTTAACGAGCAACACCCCATCTATAAACACGGTTTAACTATTACGTTTAGTGGCACTTATTTAAATACCTTGGATTTTTTAAACGCCTTAGAAAATTTACCTTGGGCCTTTATTTGGGATAACTTGGAATTTAACGTAAAAAATCATCCTAATGCAGAAGTAAGCATTCGGGTGTACACTTTAAGTTTTGAGGAGAAATGGCTTGATATATAAAGTTATATACTGCAATTTACTTGCACTTTTTCCTGTTTACGTTATGTCAGCTGAACTGCGCGACCCTACAATTCCCGATAAGCAAGCAGTTGCCACCCTGAGCACTGAGCAATCAACGGCTTCTCAAAAACCTACATTACTTGAACTTTCTGGCATTTGGATTTCAGCGCACTCCAAACGAGCAATGATTAATGGTACGCATGTCCAGCAAGGTGACACGCTACCAAATGATGTGCAAATTATTGCAATAACTGAAAACCGGGTTACTATTAGAAACCAAGGAATAATTCAAACGCTGCACTTACATCAACGATCCTATATAACGCGATGAATAAATCAGCACTTTTGCTTAGTTTAGCCTATACCGCACTCTTAACCTCTTGCGCCCCAACTCCGCCTGCCGCCACCAAGGCAACCCCCGAACTAAATCCTACTCCGCGTAACATTAGTCCACCTGAAGCTGTCACAGAAGCATTGCTACCAGATATTCAAGCTGCAGCAGAAAACACTGAAGATACTCGCCAGCAGCCCCGCCTAAACATTGCCGTGCATGAAGTTCAAGCGCGTGATTTTTTTATGGGCTTAGTGGTGGATACTAAAGAAAATATGGTGGTGCACCCTGAGGTGCAGGGTACTATTTCTTTAGAATTGAAAAATGTCACAGTTCCACAAGTATTAGATGCGGTGCAAAAAGTCTATGGCTATGATTATAAAAAAAGCGAAATTGGCTATATTATTTATCCAGCAACGCTGCAGACCAAGACCTTCAAAATTGATCGCATCGATTTATTGCGGGAAGGCAGATCCAACACCTTTATTTCGTCTGGACAATCCTCAAATTCCAATAATAATTCGCAAAACAATAACGCCCAAAACTTACAGGGATATGGCGCTACTTCTCCCAACAATGCTGCAAACACGCAAAATACGCAACAGTCTTCTGGTAGCTCAATTCGCTCATCAACCCTAACGGACTTCTGGAAAGAGTTAGAGTCCGCGCTGCAAGCCATTATTGCCATCGATAAAAATGCAAGTGTTAGCATCAACAAGCAATCAGGTTTAATTATTGCACGCGCCAAACCTATGCAATTACGCGAAATTGAAAGTTTTATTGCAGATACGCAAAAACAATTAGGGCGCCAAGTCATTCTTGAAACCAAAATTATGGAAGTCATTCTCAATGACAGCCACCAAGATGGCATCGATTGGAAAAGCGTCATCCGCAAAGGTTTACAAATTGCCCCGACCTTGGGCAGTACTGCGGGTTTAGTCTATACCTTATCCACTCCAGCGGCTAGCGTCAGCGCAGGCGACTTTACTGCACTTATCCATTTGTTGGATTCGCAAGGCAAAACCAATGTGTTATCCAGTCCCAGAATTTCAACACTGAATAATCAACAAGCTATTATTAAAGTTGGACAGGACGAATCGTTTATCACCGGTATCTCACCTGGATTAAGTAGTGGGAGTATTTCTGGGCAAGCCGTGCAACCCGCGCCCATTTTATCGGCGTTTTTTTCCGGGATAGCGCTGGATGTCACCCCGCAAATTAGTGACGCAGATGAAATCACCCTACACATTCACCCTTCGATTACTCGGGTAGAAAGCTTAGAACGCCAGTATTCTATTGAGGGCCAACAATCTTCAATTCCAACCGCGCGTAATACTATCCGCGAATCAGACAGCATTGTGAAGGTTAAAAATGGGCAAGTCATTTTGCTTGGCGGGCTGATGCAAGAAACGAGAGAAGAAGATAAAGAAGGCTTGACTGGATTAGCGCGCATTCCCTACGTCGGTAATTTATTTCGAGTGAACAGTGGCAAACTGCAAAAATCAGAGTTAATTATTTTACTTCAGGCCACGGTGGTCAATAACGATAGTCAATGGCAAACCCCCATCGATAGCAGCCAACAAAATTATCGTCAGATTGATCGCACCCCCCGTTGGCAATAAATTTTATCCCTAAGCATGTATCAGAGCTTTTTTGGCCTTAAGGAATTGCCTTTCAAACTCACCCCGGATACGCAATTTTTTTGTGGCTTACCTACACATGTCGAGGCATTAAATACCTTAATTATTGCTCTAGAAAGTGGCGAAGGTTTTATCAAAATTACGGGCAATGTGGGCACAGGCAAAACCATGCTCTGTCGTAAACTATTGAATGAACTAGGCTCACCTTTTATTACGGCCTATATTCCCAATCCAAGACTGTCACCCACGGGACTCCATTTAGCAATTGCCAATGAAATTGGTATTCATAACGCACGCAAAATCCATCCCAGCAGATTATTACCCGTCATTAATGATTTTCTAATTTTTGCTGCCCAGAGTCAAAACCGCCCAGTACTGATTATTGATGAAGCACAGGCTATGCCGCTCGAGACTCTGGAAGCCTTAAGATTATTGACCAACCTCGAAACTGAAAAACAAAAATTACTCCAAATCGTGTTGTTCGGCCAACCAGAATTGGACACGCTACTCAATTTTAAAAAAATTCGCCAATTAAAACAACGCATAACCTTTAGCTATCAACTGAAGGAACTCACGTTTAAGCAAATCAGCACCTACTTACAGCATCGACTAACAATCGCAGGTGCAAACCAAAATTTACATTTCAGCTGGTTAGGGTGCCTCGCCATGGCCTATTACAGTCAAGGCATTCCAAGATTAATTAATATTCTCGCGCATAAAGCCTTATTAGTCGCTTTTGGTAGAGGTAAACACCGAGTCAGTCTAAGTTACATCCACGCAGCGGCACGGGATACGGAAGCGACCAATCAGAGCTTTATATTACTGCGCTGTCACAAAGTCTATTACTTGGGGCTTATAATAGTGTCTCTGATGAGTATCTGGACTAATTTTTGGCCAATAGTATGAGCTTGATCAACCAAATGTTGCGTGATCTCGAACAACGCAAAGACACGCTTAAAATACCCGTAACCACGGCTTTACCGATGGCACATTCGGAGCAACGTTGGAAACTTAAGCCAGTACTTTTCATCGTGTTCAGTTTACTCGGCTTAATTGTCCTGTTTTTACAACGCGAAGACCTCCTGAACAATCTGGATCAGCAACTACTTAGAGGTACACACAACGAAGTTGTGCCCGCAAATCCCACTTTAGCCAATCGTGATGCTCCCGTTGCGCCCCCGCCCAAAATGGTTAGCGAAACAGCAGTGCCCGTAGCGCTTGCGCCAACAGTTACCCAGCCGCCACTTGCGTTATCTACCCCAACACCAACACCGACAGCTGCTTCAGCCACGGCCACGGCACCGACGCCACTCCCCGCCCCAAATACCAGCACTACCGTAGCAGAAAATTTGCCAGTCTCTGAAGCCAACCAAATTAAACCTCAACCACATCGCCAATTAAAATTACGGCCGCGCAGCAAACCTGCTTTGAAGGCTAAAACGCCAGCGTCTGACATCACCCAAGCCATCCAGAATGACACATCGCCCCCCCCTGTCATGGCCGAACACAATCCGATCACGTTACAAACTCAGTGGCTGAAAGCTAAAACATTACTTAGCCAAAAACAAGGTCAGGCTGCGCTACGCATTTTAGAATCCTCTGCTCCCAAGACCAGCAATGAAACCTATCTAGCGTTACTCGGTGCCGCTCAGCAACAAATCGGTAAGACCTATCAAGCCAGCACGACTTACCAACAGTTGCTACGTCAGCGCCCCGAAAAAGCCGAATATTGGTTAGGGTTTGCCATCGCTCAAGAGCATAATGGCAACACGTCCTCTGCGCGAGAAGCCTATGATCAGGCTCTGCGTAAAAACAGCCTAGCTACACCCGTTATCGAGTATATTAAACAACGTCAATCTGCACTCTCGCCCGAATAAAGAACCCATCATGGAAACACCCAAAAAAATCCGTATTGGAGATATGCTGGTGCAAAATCGTGCCATTACGCACGATCAATTGTTAACTGCACTGGCTGAACAAAAGAAAAGTGGACGCAAATTAGGTCGTACCTTGATTGATTTAAACTTTATCAAGGAAACCGATTTACTCAACTTTCTATCGCGACAACTCCAAATTCCGTTTCTGGATATTCTTCGATTTCCGCGCAACGCTGAAGCTATTAAACTCTTGCCTGAAAGCGTCGCCCGCCGTTTTCGCGTCATCGTATTAGAAAATACCGAAACGGATATATTGCTCGCCATGAGTGATCCCACCGATCTCATGGGCCTAGATGAATTGTCACGCATTCTAAAAAAACCCATACGCACTGCCGTTGTGCGTGAATCCGATTTACTCTCTGTTATCGATCAATCCTATCGTCGAACTTCTGATATTAGTAATCTAGCTGAAAAGTTAAATGTCGAGCTCTCTGGGAATAACATCGATCTCAAATCCTTACTCAATAATGAGGATACCGCTGACGCTCCGGTGGTAAAGCTTTTGCAATCCCTGTTTGATGATGCGGCACAGATTAAAGCCTCTGATATCCACATTGAACCGGATGAAAAAGTGCTGCGTATTCGTCAACGGGTGGATGGTGTATTGATCGAACACGTTCTGGATGAAGTCAATATCGCCTCGGCATTGGTCATACGCCTAAAGCTGATGGCAGGATTAAATATTTCGGAAAAACGTTTACCGTTAGATGGTCGCTTTAGCGTCCTCGTCAAAGGACGTCCAATCGATGTGCGTTTATCGACCATGCCCGTACAAAATGGTGAATCGGTGGTCATGCGGCTCCTGGATCAGACCCATGGCTTATTGAACCTCAATCATCTCGGGATTCCAACGAATATCCTGCAAAATTTCAAAAAATACATTAATAATCCCCACGGTCTCGTACTGGTCACTGGGCCTACCGGTAGCGGCAAAACCACGACGTTATATGCCGCCTTAACCGAAGTGAATCGCGCTGAAACCAAAATTATTACTGCTGAAGACCCCGTAGAATACAGCCTCCCGCGCATCAACCAAGTTCAGGTCAATGAAAAAATCGGTCTAAATTTTGCCAGTGTATTACGCTCTGCGTTACGCCAAGACCCAGATGTCATCCTAGTAGGTGAGATGCGGGATACCGAAACTGCCGAAATTGCTATCCGTGCCTCGATTACTGGGCATTTAGTCTTTTCCACACTGCATACTAACAGCGCCATAGAAACCGCTACACGCTTAATGGATATGGGAGTTGCTGGCTATATTTTAGCCAGTGCTTTAAAAGCAATCATTGCGCAACGCTTAGTTCGAAGAATTTGTGAATATTGTAGCGAGCCTGTCGTCATAGAGAAGGCACAGCTCGCATGGCTGGAAAAAATCTGCCAAAAAGACTTCAGTCAAGTGCACTTTAAACACGGGCGGGGCTGCCATCAATGTAATCATTCTGGCTACAGCGGCCGGATTGGGGTGTATGAATTATTAGAACTTACGCCCGAAACCTTGGATGCTTTACGCTGTTCTGACATGCAACGTTTTACCGAAAAAGCGCTTGCTACCCCGGGGTTTCAACGCTATACCGTCTGCGCTGCCGAATATGCAGCGCAAGGGATTACAACGGTAGCGGAAGTGCTGCGTATCAGCTCGGATGATGAATAATGCCGCATTTTAAATGTAAAGCGCGCAATGCCGAGGGCAAGTTGGTCCTGAGCATTATTGAAGCCGAAAATCAATTCAAAGCCGCCCAAATTTTAAATAGTCGCGGTTTAACGCCAATCAATATTAGCGTTAACAGCAGCAGTAATGATTTACTCGAAAAATTTAATAAATGGCAAGCGCTAAATAGCTTAGAGCTCACCGACTTAATGCTGTTTAGTCGCCAAATGTATAGCCTCACTAAAGCTGGCGTCCCGATCGTACGTTCTATTCGTAGCCTCGTCGAATCAACACGCAATATCGCTTTAGTCGATGCCTTAAAAGACATTGCTAAACGCCTAGAATCCGGCTCGGCATTAAGTCCTGCGCTGCTTTACCATCAAAATATTTTTAGTAATTTATTTATCAGCATTATTAATGTCGGTGAAAATAGCGGCGGTCTGGAAAGTGCTTTTTTACAAATATCGAAATATTTGGAACAAGAAAAAGACACGCAATCTCGGATCAAATCCGCATTACGCTACCCAACCATGGTGTTGATTGCCATCAGTATCGCCATCATAGTCATCAACATTTATGTTATTCCGGCTTTTCGACATGTCTTCGACTCCATGCATGCCGAACTGCCTTGGCAAACCACACTGTTAATTAATATTTCAGATTTTACCGTCAATTACTGGTATTACTTATTAGTCATGATGATCGCGCTCTTTGCGATTTTCAAAAAAGCCATCGACACCCCAGAGGGACGCATATTATGGGACAAATTCCTCTTACGCATGCCTGCGATTGGCAGTATTGTTGAACGCGCGACCATGGAACGCTTCTGCCGTTCATTTGCGATGACTCTTAGTGCAGGCGTACCGCTAATTCAAGGCTTAAATTTGGTGATCGATGCCATCGACAACCGCTATGTTTCCAGCAAATTAGAACAAATGCGCTTAGGTATTGAAAAAGGTGACACCATCAGCCGTATGGCACGCAACACTCAATTATTTCCCACCTTAGTGATTCAAATGATTATGGTGGGTGAAGAAACGGGGAATATTAGTGAAATGCTGCTCGAAGTTGCTGATTTTTATAAAACCGAAGTTGATACCGACCTCAAAAACATCTCCAGTGCGATCGAACCTATATTAATTTGCATTATTGGTGGCATGGTATTGATCCTCGCCTTAGGCATTTTTCTGCCTATGTGGAATCTATCCAGTGCTATGCATTAGCCCGGCAAAGTATTTGCCAGCGCAAAAACAGTAGCATGACAGCCCGGAATATTTTGTAAAATACCAAGGTTATATCCCTCATCAAAAATAGGAATGTTGTCAGGTTATTGATAAATATTTTGAGAATCTCGTTTATCTAACTGACAAAACCGTAAAATTTTAAACATTCCATAATAATTAAATACTGCTTATAGAAGGTAACCCCATGGATCAACGCTCAGAAGTACTGCGGGATGAGTATCAAAAACGCTTTGAAGCGAATGCCGCTTACCGTGATGGTGTCTGGCGAATTTTGTGTCAGGACTTTTTCTCGCAATACATTGCTGCGGACTCGACCTTGCTCGATTTAGGTGCGGGGTGGGGGGAGTTTTCACGCAATATTGTGGCACATCGAAAATATGCGATGGATCTCAATCCAGAGTGTGGTGCGCGTATTGCAGGTCACGCAGAATTTTTACATCAAGATTGCTCTAATCCTTGGCCTTTAGCAGATAATGCTTTAGATGTGGTTTTCACCAGTAATTTTTTGGAACACTTACCCAGCAAATCATTAATTGAAGCTACGTTAGCCGAAGCATTCCGCTGTTTAAAACCTGGCGGTAAATTTATTGCGGTGGGACCCAATATCAAATTTATTCCGGGAGTATATTGGGATTATTGGGATCACTTTATCCCCATCAGTGACAGCTCCATGGCCGAGGTTTTGAATTTACAGGGCTTTCAAGTGCTGAGCAAAATTGATCGTTTTCTGCCCTACACCATGTCCGGTAGCAAGAATCCCCCTTTGATGGCAGTTAAGCTGTATTTATCGTTACCGCTAGCGTGGCCATTTTTTGGTAAACAATTTTTGATCATTGCACAAAAGCCATAAAGTCTAAATGCGACAATTTCTCAAGTTTTTGCTTTCGGGTGGCTTAGCGGCCTTACTCAACTGGTCTTCTCGCATGTTATTTTCCATGTGGCTGCCTTATGAAACCGCGATTGTGTTGGCATTCTTTGTCGGCTTGACCTCGGGATTTATCATCATGCGTCGTTTTGTATTCCGTGGACAACAAAAAACCACGAGTCGCCGCCAAGCGCTAAATTATTTTATAGTCAATATGCTCGCCTTAGCGCAAACCTTTGGCATTAGCGTGGCTTTGGTGCGCTGGGGCTTTCCAAGTTTAGGAATCGTGCAAAACACCGAAGCGTTAGCGCATCTTATTGGCGTGTTAACCCCTGTTGTGACCAGCTATTTTGGACATAAATATTTTACCTTCCGTTAACTGCAAGCCTTACAACCGCGCTTTAATGGCCTGCGCCAACTGGTGTACCGCCATTGCATATTTTTTGCTGTTGTTATAACGTTTGATCACTTTGAAATTATGAAAGGTTTCCCAAAACTCATCGCCATCATAAGTGCTTAAATCTATGACACTTTCTCCACCGGGACTGGCGACTTGCTGCGTTACGGGTTCATGAAATTGCCAACCATTTTTAGCAAAATAATGCGCGACACTGCCGATGGCATCCTGAGGGTGCCAAAGATCAAGTTTACCATTATGATCAAAATCAATTGCGAGTCGGCGAAAGCTGCTAGGCATAAATTGTCCCAATCCCATAGCGCCAGCCCAAGATCCGACAGGTTCGCGTGGCGCATATCCCTCCTCCCGTGCCATCAGTAAAAAGTTTTCTAACTCCGTTTTAAAGTATTGCCCGCGTCTGGGCGTATCAAAGGCTAAGGTAGTCAGTGCATCAAAGACGCAAGTTTTACCAATATTTCTACCAAAATAGGTTTCTACCCCAATAATCCCGACAATATATTCTGGATCAACACCATAGGTCGTGCTGGCTTTTTGAATGGCGCTGGCATTGCTGTGCCAGAAATCAACACCATTTTGAATATGTTCTTCATTTAAAAATTTGTCGCGGTAGCGAGTCCAACTACCTAAATGCGGCTTTGGCGGGCCCGGTGCATGATCCGTCCCCATCTCCAGTCGAATAACCGACTCCAAACGCTTGGCTTGGGCAAAGGTCTTAGTGAGTGACATGCGCTCAAAACCATGTTTTTGTACCATGGTATCTATAAACGCCAATACAGCAGGTGAGTTAGCGTAATTGCCCGCAGTGGCTGCACTATCCATCGTAGTATTTCCAGGACTATAAACCGGAGGGTGTTGCGGATAAGTCGCTGCTGGCTTGGGTGCTGGCAGGGTTTTACTGGGCAATGGCCGAGGTAGATTAGCCCCCGCGGGTGCTTTGGTATAATCGCCAAACTCCATGGCAGGTTCATTGGCACAGCCATTAAGCCCAAGCACAACCGCAACGACTAGCAGTTTAACGCTAGCAGAGTGCATTAGCGTTTTTAAGCTCAGCCTTGCATCGCGCACTGAGTGTCGACCTACTCGAAAGCTTTCCACGCTGTCCTCAGAACAGCTATTTTTGAATATTTGCAGCATGTAGACCACACTCCTTCTTATTGCCAGATTCCCACCACCAGCGTCCAAGTCGCTCGTGTTGATTAGGGAGGATTGATCGCGTACATGGTTCACAACCAATACTGGTAAAGCCTTTGGCATGTAATGCGTTATACGGTACCTGATACGCTTCAATATGATCCCAGACTTGTGCAGAACTCCAATTGGCCAAAGGATTATATTTAATCAGCTCGTGCTCAGGGGTTGAAAACGCTGTATCTAATTCTACTTCCAGCAAATTTTGGCGGGTATCTAGACTTTGATCTTTACGCTGACCCGTTATCCAAGCATCCAAACCCGCCAATTTCCGTCTCAGTGGCGCTACTTTGCGAATACCACAGCACTCCTGATGACCATCTGCATAAAAACTAAACAAACCTTTTGCTTTAACTAACTGCTCTAACGTTTGGTAATCTGGGCTAAGTAATTCAATTTCTATCTGATAATGCTTGCGGACTTGCTCAATAAATTGATAGGTTTCAGGGTGTAAACGTCCGGTATCTAAAGAAAACACGCGTACATCTTTGCGGATAGCCAAAGCAAGATCAATGAGTACCACATCTTCGGCACCACTAAAGGAAATAGCAATATTATCAAAGCTCTCTAATGCGGTCTGTAAAATTTTACGCGGTTTTTGTGTCTGCAGTTGCGCTTGCTGCTGCGCTAAATCAATTACGCTCATGATTAAACAATTACCAATGAATTAATGTTGGGAGAAATATTGGGTTAAAAAACTATCAAAATCTAAAGCATCTTGCTGCTCTAAAGCAGATTGCTGTTCCCAAGAAACCTCAGCCATTTTTTGAAAATCATTGCCTAATTTAGGATCTAAACTTGAGCTCTTGAAGTAGGCTTGGTGCTTTTTTGACTGCACTAGCGCGTATTGCCCAAAACATTGCTGATCATTACCCATCTCAGCCAGGATGCGTGCCGAAGGTGTTAAGTCAGGATTATCGACCAATGCTTGCTGCAGTTCTAAGGCTGCGCTATAGGGTTTAGCGGGATTACCCGCATCTAATACCGCACACACAGGCTGCATCGCGGCTAAAATATCATTCGCCCAGGCGTTAAGTGTTATTTCACCTTGGTGATTATTCAATACTAAACCAGGCTGGCGCCCAGCATGTGCAACTTTTAGTTGATTTTGATTATTGATCTGCACTTCCTGTCCTTGATGCAGAGGGCTTTCTTGCAATAAACAATTCAGTAAAAACGCTTCTAAAAAATAGGTCGTCGATAATTCAATCCCTACCGGACTGAATAAATTTAAATCTAAGGAACGCAGCTCAACATAACGCACTCCGCGACGTTTCAAGGCCAGCGTAGGCTTTTCGCCAGAAGCGATGATTTGTTTAGGGCGCATGGTGCTGTAGAATTCATTTTCAATTTGCAAAATATTGCAATTCAACTGCTTATATTCTTCTCCATCCTTTACCCCAATTTTTTCATACTCTGGATAAGGCGTGCTAATTGCCTGGGTCAACGTCTCGACATACCCCGCTAAACTGTTATAGTCAATCTTCAGGTTTTCCTGATTTTTACTTTTATAACCAATATCACTCATGCGCAATGAAGTCGCATAGGGATGATATAAACTGCCATTATCGAATTCTTCAAATTGCGCCATCAAGTGTGGGCGACTACCAAAAAAACTTTTACAAATTGCAGGCGAAGCCCCAAACAGGTACAAAATCAACCATCCGGTTTTCTGGAAATTACGCACCAAACCAAAATACGCATGATTGATAAATGCGGGTAAATCACTGAATTCTGTTTGTTGAGCAAACAGTGCTGGCCATAATTTCTCCGGCACGGAGTAATTAAAATGAATCCCCGCAATCGATTGCATACTCCGACCATAGCGATGCCATAAGCCTTTACGGTAAATATGCTTCATTTTGGCGATATTTGATGATCCATACTCTGCTATCGGGATACTTAAATCACCATCAATACCACACGGCATGCTAGTCGACAGCAACAGTTCATCACCAATGTTGGGATAGACAAATTGATGAATTTGTCGCATAAATTCCAACATAGCATCGGCTTCGGCAAAAGGGGGGGTAATAAACTCTAACAACGCTTCTGAATAATCCGTGGTAATAAACGGATGCATTAAAGCAGAACCTAGCACCTTGGGATGCGGTGTTTGCGCAATCATGCCTTGCGTTGAAATACGCAAACTTTCTTTTTCGATACCTTTTAAGCCACCACGCAATAACTCTTGCTGCTCGGTATCAAGTAGATGAAAAAGACGTGGATGGGTGTGGCGATTAAAATTGTTCATAAACCGGAAGCTGTTACCCCACAGGGCGAATATAGTCCCAGCATTATACAAGTTATTCAGAACACAAAAAACCGGATATCCATTTTTGCTGCGGAACTTAACCTTCTTAGCTCTAAAGAATCAAGCGCTAGTTATTAATCAAAGAAAATCCATGTTGGCGCCAAGCTTCGTAACTAATAATCGCCACCGCATTGGCTAGATTTAGGCTTCTATTATTAGGCATCATGGGAATACGAACACGCTCATCCAGTGGAATGGCATTTAGAATCTCTGCGGGTAATCCCGCAGTTTCAGAGCCAAATAGCAGCACATCCCCATGCTGATATTTTGGGATGTCGTAATGGACACTCCCTTTTGTGGTACACGCGAAAATACGTTTACCCTGCATTTTTTCTGCAAAGTCTTGGAAATTGGGATAGTTTGTTACTTGGGCTAAATCATGGTAATCCAAGCCAGCACGACGTAGATTTTTCTCTTCCAAATCAAAGCCTAAGGGTTCAATCAAATGCAGCTTACACCCATTATTTGCAACTAAACGAATAATATTACCGGTATTAGCCGGCATTTTAGGTTCAAAAAGCGCAATATGAAACATGGGAACAGCCAATCTGAGAAGGGGAATGTGGAGCAAAGCAGGTATTCAGGAAGGCGTTAGCTGCAATATCAGCTTTTGCCTCCAACATACTGCGCTCAATACCTGATTATTGATTTAAAGGGAATTATTTTGAAACTTCAGTGATGATAACATCCAGATTACTTTTTCTAAGTCGATTTTTTACCGTTTCAACACTCGCTAATTGTGCATAAGGGCCCAGTTTTACGCGATGCCATATGACTTCTCCCACCTTGGCTTTTTCAAGCTTAGAAACGATCCCCATCGCTAAGAGCTCGGCTTTTAATTTTTCAGCGTCCTTTGCATCTCGAAATGAGCCCGCTTGTAAAATATATTGCGTCGCTTTTGTCTTACCCACTAACTCTTCACGTATGCGCGTTTTGATTTCATGCTCAGGAACCACGACCTCACCTTCAGGTAAAATCGTATAAAAATCAAATTTTGGTTCCACGCGTTCGCTAGTTTTTTCAACTTTAGCGGTTTTCTTAGTCTCTTCAGGCACAACTGCTTTTTTTGCCGCTTCAACCGGAGGCTGAGGGGGATTTTCAGACTTCGAAAATTTTAGGTACCCCAAGAATATCGCAAATGATGCCACCAGCGCGGCAATAATGAACCAACGCGCATTAGATTCTCGCGGCACAGAGCGGTAACCGGGATCACGCCCTTTACCTGTGTTCCGCCGCGAGTACAAGCCTCTGTCTTTATAATCTCTAGCCATTACATGGATTCCGGCGTGTTAATGTTTAACAAAGTCAAACCATTCTTGAGTACTTGTTGGATTGCATTAATGAGGCATAAACGCGCATTACGCAGTTCGCTATGATCAACAATAAATTGCTGCGCATTATAATAGGCATGAAATTCATTCGCTAAATCACGCAAATATTGGATAATCAAATGCGGCTCACAATTTAACGCTGCTTTTTCAATCACTTCAGGATAACGCGATAAGCTCGTTAACAACGCACTCTCATGCGTAGCGGACAATAACTCAAGATTCGCAAAACCTTGAGCAAAATCGGTTGCGATTTGTTTTTCGTTTAATTGACGAAAAACACTACACACCCGAGCATAGGCATATTGCACATAAAAAACTGGATTTTCATTGGTTTTAGAGGTTGCCAGCTGTAAGTCAAAATCCATGTGTTGTTCAGAGCGTCGCATGACATAAAAAAACCGCGCCGCATCTTTACCTACTTCTGCACGTAATTGGCGTAAAGTCACAAATTCACCCGAACGTGTAGACATTTGCACCCGCTCCTCACCGCGGTAGAGTACAGCAAATTGCACTAATAGCACACGTAATTTACTAACGTCTGCCCCTAAGGCTTGCATTGCAGCTCGTACACGTGGGATATAACCATGATGATCAGCTCCCCAAATATTGATAATCTGATCAAAACCTCGATCTAACTTATGCATGTGATAAGCAATGTCAGATGCAAAATAGGTACTCTGCCCATTATCACGCACTACCACGCGATCTTTTTCATCCCCTAAACGACTGGAAGCAAACCAAGTCGCCCCATCTTGCTGATATAAATAACCTGCAGCATCTAAACGTTTTAAAGCTTCAGCAATAGCCCCAGCATCCATCAAAGATTGTTCTGAAAACCAATGTTGATAGTCTACGCCGAATTCATGTAAATCTTCACGAATATCCGCCAAGATATCTTGCAAACCAACTTGGAATACCTGCTGATAATTTTCCGTGCCTAACAAAATCTTAGCCCGCTCGATCAAAGCATCAATGTGCTGATCTTTATCCCCCCCTTGCGGCTCGTCGGGGGGGATATTTTGCATTAAGGCTTCCGCAGGTCGCTGGTAGCTTAAGCCCACTTGCGTGTGTAGCGTGTTTGCAATATCAACAACATAATCTCCACGATAAGCATTACTTGGAAAAGTAAACGCTTCACCACACGCTTGCAGATAACGCAGCCAGACGCTAGTGGCTAAAATGTCCATTTGGCGACCAGCATCGTTGACGTAATACTCACGTTCTACCTGAAAACCCGCAAACTCAAGTAGATCAGCCACGGCAGAACCGTAGGCCGCACCGCGCCCATGTCCAACATGCAGTGGCCCAGTAGGATTTGCGGAGACAAATTCCACTTGCACTTTTTTACCTTGTCCCAGCGTAGATCGGCCAAAATCATGCGCTTGCTCATGAATGCGTCGAATGATTTGATGCTGGATTGTAGTATTAACAAAAAAATTAATAAAACCAGGGCCAGCAATTTCGGTTTTTAAAAGATTATCATCTGGAGCTAACGCTGCAACCACTTTTTCAGCCAATAACCGGGAGTTCATTTTAGCTGGCTTAGCAAGTAACATAGCAATATTGCAAGCAAAATCACCGTGCTGTGGGTCCCGACAACGCTCAATGACAATTTTGGGATTAATATCTTCGGCCAAATCACCCGTATTTTGAAGTGTCTTAATTGCCTGTAAAACTAAAGCCTCTAATGTTTGTTTCATTGCGTTATCAAAAAAAATTAAAACTGATGACTATTATCCATGAATAACTAAGGATTATCTAGAGACTTATGTTATAGATTTTCTAGGTTTTTATCTCCAGATGATAACAGATTGATGTCAAAAGCAGGTTAGCAAGCGTGGGTACTTATGAAAGATTGTGTTGACTCAAGTGCGGTAACCTTTTAGAATACTGTTATTGAATTTCAATAACTATCTGTCCTGTCCCCATCGTCTAGTGGCCTAGGACACCGCCCT
>SXIZ01000224.1 GCA_005779525.1 Methylococcaceae bacterium | reverse complement strand
CTTGTTCGGTCAGAGCATCCAAATACAGTGTCCGAAATTTGTAGTCCACTATAGTTCCTAAAATTGCAGTGTAAAAACGCAGAATTTAAATTAAACAGTTAAATTTGTAGAAATTAAAACGTGATATATGCCGCAATATAGGGGCGTTTTTAATTTGCTTGTTGCGACCTACTCTACACTATGCATAAACATCAGCGCTGTCGGGTCAGTTTTTCAAGAGTGTGCAACGATGGGTAGAGGAAAATATGCTGCTACCTTAAAGTGGATTTTTAGTTGAATCGGGCGAAAGGATTGCTCACCCCAAATCAGCACAAGCTTGATGTTCTTAGTCTGCAATTCAAAGCCCTACCAATTTTGCAGTCCTGCAAATTATGGCTAACAATTTTTGCAGGCTCAATGGTGACTTTAGGTAATATGATGCTTGATAGTTAAAAATTTTATATAAAATTCAATTAATTAAAAAATATTTTAATTTTTGGTGCGCTTTATGCTTTATATTCATGAGCAGTTTATATTGTGGTATGACTCTTTGGAAATTGACCAGGGTTGCAAACTTAAACAATGTCAGACTTTGGCTGATCGTAGTTAGCTTAATGGCACCGCAATCCATCTTATTAATAAAATTTTGAATAGGTAGCAAGTATGAATACTTTTATAAATCAAAAAAACACTCAAATTACACGAGCAGTATTGCTGGGCCTGTCCATATTAGCCCTTGGAACTTCACTGGCATTTGCTAAAAATGGCAATGATGATTCAAATGAGCGCGGTAATAGCAACAGTGGCAATAATGGCAATAATAGAGTGAATGTCAATGTCAATGTGAACGTGAATACTCAAGGAAGCTCAGCTGGTCAAACGAGTCAAGGCAATACTTACAATCCATTTTCATCGATTACCGTGCCAACTTTTGATAAAACAGATTACGTCGATTTCGGTAAGGACGTGCTAGTAACGCCGTGTTTATTGATTAAAAATTTCAGTAAAGCCATCGACGGACAATATTACAATGTCAAATTCCGTCAAAGATTAAAATCTAGCGCATCTGAATGGTATGTGACTAACGCCGATCCAGAACCCGAGTGTGGTGATATCCAGTATCTTAACCCCTTCCAACCCGTCACCAGAACTGCGAACAGTTACTCCAGTGGAAGCGTTGAACATTATCGTACTAGAACCACAACGCCTACAAACCCATTTGATACCTTTGATAGAACAGCGTCGGTGGACTTTAAAAAAGACTTGATTGATATCCCTTGTTTATTGATTAAAGGTTTTAGTCGTGAAATCGATGGCACTTACTACCATATTCAAATGGAACCACAGGATGTCTTATTTAGAAACATCTCCGATTGGAAAGTTAAATATGTGAAAGAAGCACCTGAATGTACACGGGCTACAACCGAATTATTCAAATAAGTTGCATACTTTCTAGCTAGAGTTTCACTTTCCAAAACTTCGACACCCTACTGCTGTTAGTGTAGGGTGTCGATGTCGCTTTTATCTTTCGCCGCTGTTGTGCCTGAAGCACGCAAAATTTGTCTCTGATTTATTTGCAATACCATCGGTATAACCGCTAGAGTTAAGCCACAGTTTTTATTGTTAGAATGTGCATGCCTATGTTTATAATATCCACAGGTTTACTTTCATTCAATTTACGTCATGAAAAATTTTAAAACTTTACGCGATGTGCCGATCCTTTCGCCCTTGGGTTTCCAAAAAATCTCTGCTCCCGCAGTAATTGCAGAAAAGATTGCGCAGGTCTATGCAGAGCTTCAGCCGAAAGAACAGTTAGAAATATTTGCTGGTATGGAGCAATTTATTACCAATGTGGAGGCAAAGCCACCCGTTGCGCTCATGTCTATGGATTTGGTGCCTGAACAGCGGGATGATATTTTGTTGGAATTTGGCTCGGTGTTTCAGGATTGGGTCAACGTGCCGATTCAGCCGCATTGTTTATATGGCATTCGATCCTATAAGCAGGGGTCTATTTTAAATTTGCATGTGGACAGAATTTCAACCCACCATGTTTCAGCTATTTTTTGTGTTGATAAATCGGTAGTGGAGGACTGGGCGTTGGATATTTGTGACCATCATGGGGCGTGGCATAAAGTGTATTTGAATCCAGGAGAAATGGTGCTGTATGAATCTGCGATATGCCAGCATGGACGTTTACAGCCGTTAAATGGTGCGTTTTATAACAATTTGTTTGTGCACTACAGTTTAGTCTGAAGCCTTAAGACTTAATGGCTTAAGCCAGATACTGCTGAATGTCGATGCTGTCGATTTGCTCCGGGCTGAGGTAACGCTCGGCAAAACGTTGATAAACACCTGATTTCAAAAAAACTTCAAAGATATCGGCATCTATATGTTGCTGTTGCTGCATTCTATGCAAAATCGCCAACGCTTCTGACAGTTTTTTGGCTGGCTTATAAGGTCTATCAGACGCGGTCAAGGCTTCAAAAACATCGGCAATCGCCATGATGCGTGCTGGAACAGAAAGCTGTTCGGCATTCAGTTTCCGTGGATAACCTCGGCCATCAAGGGTTTCGTGGTGAGTGCCTGCATACTCTGGAACCCGTTGCAGATTTTTGGGAAACGACATGCTGTCCAGCATAATAATGGATTGCATGACGTGTTCGTTGATTTTGAAGCGTTCTTCTTGATTCAAGGTGCCACGAATAATGCTCAAGTTATAAATTTCGCCATAGTTGTAGAGGTGAACAGGCACATCCATTTTAAAGCCATATTCTTCATTTAGAATATGATCGTCAATGCGCGGAATAATGTGATGTTCTTTGTCGGCTAACAAGGGTTCGGGAGTGGGGAGTACAACGGCGTCCTCATGTTGATAACGTTGTTGTTCGCCTATCGATAAACCCAGTCGATCATCAAAATGGCGTAGCCAAGTTTGTTGTGCAATTTGCTGGATGCGTTGAATGCTTTCAGGATGCATTGCTTCACTCCCGACATTACACTCGGCGAGAAAAGCAAAGTCATCAACGAGCTTCTGCTGACGTTGCTCAAATTGCGCTTGTGCCACTTCCGCAGGGGTACCGTCTAATTGCGCTTGCAAGGCGGCAATTTGGGCATCGCGCAGTAAAACTTCAAAACGCATACGAACTTCGTGTATGCGATTGTAAATAGTTTCTAATTTGGTGGCTTTATCAATGACGTATTCGGGGGTGGTCACTTTACCGCAGTCATGTAACCATGCACCAAAGCGAAATTCTTGCCACTCATCCTGAGATTCAAAATTAAAGTCGGCTAAGGGGCCTGATTCTATGGCACAGACTTCCCGTGCGAGCATCATGGCCAATTCTGGCACACGTTCACAGTGGCGTCCGGTATAGAGGCTTTTGGCATCAATTGCGGCCGCAATGACGCGGATCATGCTTTCCATCAATTGTTTTTGTTCTTCTACTAATTTTAGATTATCTAAGGCCACGGCTGCTTGCGCTGCAAAGGCTTCGACTAACATGATTAAATCTCGCCGAAACGGAATAATTTGATCGGTATCAGGATCTTTGGCGTTGACAAATTGCAATACACCTATGACATCACCATCTCTTGGGGCGATCGGGATAGACAGCATGGAAACCGCTTTAAAATCACTTTCACTGTGAAAGTTACGCGTGCCACTAAAATCAAAGCGGTTATCGCGCTCGATATCATCAATAATGACTGTCTTACGATTAAGCGCTGAATAGGTACAGACGTATTTTTCGTTTGGCTTACCAGTCGCTGGATCATACAGCGGGATTTCTAAAATGGGTAGGACATCCTTACGCGTTCTTAAATTAAATTGTAAGGTATTTTGTTCGGTTAACAGAAATAAGGTTCCCGCAGCACAATTTAATAAGCTTTGGCTGGTTTCGAGGATGTGTTGCAATAAACGAAAGCGATCATGTTCCACCGAAAGCATGAGGCCATTAGCGATTAAAATTTCGAGTTGTTCCGAGAGATCTTTTTTATCAGCCGCGTAATGGGCCAGTTCTGCTTTATAAACTTTTATCTCGTTAAGCTTGCCTTGGATGCGTAAGGCAATTTCCGTAGAATCAGTCGTGCCGCAAATATAATCACTGATGCCGAGTTCTAAAATGCTATTGCGCAATTGTGGATCTTTATGTTCTTGGCAAACAATGATGGGGAGTAGGGCTGCGCTAAAATTTTCTCTTAGCTCACGTATGATTTCTGGAGTGGGTATATTGAAAATCACCAATAAATCATAGCGTTGAACTTGTAACATAGTGAGTAGTTTGGATAAATCATCACAACTATTGCTATGAATCTTATACTTATTGAAGAGCTGATTATCTAATTCCGAGGTGTCAACATCAGTGCTGCAGCACATAATCTTAGCATTCAGCTGATAAATATTGGTGGTTTGGCTATTGGACATTTGCACACTCAGGGCGAATAACAATATGCATTTTGGTTAAATTCTCTGCCCTTAAAAAATACTAGGCAGGGTTGTAAACTAAAACTAATTTACCAACAAGATGGCAGATTTGTAAATCATAATCTTATAAAGCTCTACGTTTTAGGTATTAAATAATCTGCTTAAACCAAGAATAGTTGATAAGTTAAAAATTTGCTAAGCAGAACGTAAAATAATCTTGAGCTTGTGTTATCCCTGCAAAAGCACCCAGCTTAGCTATTTTCTGGGGTTAGCCAGCGTTTAATGACCGGAGGTTGGTAGGTCTGCAATTTATCCAAAAGCGTGAGTGGATTGTCATCGACTAATAACAATCCCCGATATTTGGTTTGAATAAATTGCTCGGCAAAGGCATGTTCAATAAACTGCAGCAAATGAAGATAATACTGATTAATATTCAAAATCCCGCAAGGTTTTTGATGCATGCCAAGCTGTGCCCAGGTTAGGATTTCAAACAACTCTTCCAAGGTTCCAAGTCCGCCGGGTAAAGCGATAAAGCCATCTGCTAACTCTGCCATCATGGCTTTACGTTCGTGCATAGAATTAACAATTCTGAGTTCTGTTAACTTGGGATGCGCGACTTCTTTATGTGCCAGCGCTTGCGGCAATACACCAATCACCTCCCCCCCGTGAGCGAGGACCGCATCCGCCACTGTTCCCATAATGCCAATACTGGCACCGCCATAGACCAGGCCTAGGTTACGGCGCACCATTGCTTGGCCTAATTGGTGGGCAGCGGCAGTATAAAGTGGAGATGCGCCACTACTCGAACCGCAATAGATACATAAACGTTGCATAATTCCCTCCGGTAACTAAAAAGTATGATTCTGAGCATAATGAAAATAGCGTGCTGATTGTACTGATTTATGGAACAATCTCGCTATCATTTAAATCAACAAAGGAATTACTGTGATGAAAAAATTCATTGGTTTGAGTCTGTTACTATTAGCGGCTAACCTGGTACAGGCAGAAGAAGTCGGTTGTGTGACCACGGCGTGGAAACTGATTGGCGCTAATCATAAAGTCTGTATCGATGCCTTTAGCGATCCGAAAGTGCCAGGGGTCACCTGTCATGTGAGTCAAGCTAAAACCGGGGGTATTTCAGGTACGTTGGGCTTAGCGCAAGATCCATCGCAATTCTCATTAGCCTGTCGCCAAACTGGGCCAATTACCTTACCCAGTAAAATGCCTAAAGATGAGACCGTATTTGCTGAAGATACTTCGATTTTATTCAAAGAAACTCGGGTGGTTAGATTGTGGGACGAGGCGCACAAAACTTTGGTATATGTCGCTATCAGTCGTAAACTGATCGATGGCTTACCAGCGAACAGTATTTCAACTGTCCCAGTATTACCAATTGCAAGTGAAAAATAGAGTTTTTCTCAAGCTTGAATGCACTATTGCTCGACTTAAAAAACTGGAGTTGCAGACTGGCTAATTTTTTTAGTACAGCTAAATAATGCATCAAAAATGTTGCATAAATCTACCTTTCAGTCTTTGAGTATGCCAGACTATAGCGTTTAGCGTGTGTGTATTTCTATAATTAAACCTAAACTGTATAAGGAGTATTAACGTGAGTTTTGAAAATTTTTTAAGTCAGTTAAAAACTAAAGCCAGCGAGCTAAAAACCGAAGCCTTAAAATTTAAAAATAAAGATTTTTTAAATGCATCGATGGCAGGTTCGGCGCTGATTGCCTTGGCAGACGGTAGTATCAGTTCCGAAGAAAAACAAAAAATGATTCGTTTTATTGAAAGCAATGAAGCGTTATCAGTGTTTACCACCAGTGATGTGATTAAGGCGTTTCAAGATTTTGTCGCGCAATTGGAATTTGATAAAGATATCGGTGAAGCCAAAGCCTATGATGCGATCCGTAAAATGAAATCTAACGATGCTGCTGCCCGGTTGCTGGTGCGCATGATTATCGCGATTGCTTCTTCAGATGGTAATTTTGACGCGTCTGAAAAACGCATTGCCCATAAAATTGTTCAAGAATTAAATCTCAATCCGAAAGATTTTGAGCTGGCCTAAAGCCAATCATCTGTTATTTCTGATCTGACGGGATCAAAAGTCATACCTACAGGAGCACAAACCACGGTTTCTGCTCCTGTTGTTTTTCAGTAGTTCTCCATTCATTCCTGCTGTCGGCTGTCTTTGTCGGCTTTACGACAAATCCTCAATAAATACCCCGCTTGTCTTGTCGTGCTTCTGCCAATTCTCTGCAAGAACCCCTGTGTTTGCTGACTTTTAGCTGTTGGCAAGCATATTGCTTTATTAGCTATAAAGTAGTTTAACCTTCGGCAAGTGACGTGCCGAAACCGTTAGCAGGTGATGTATGCATAAGGCACAGCGCAAAATTATTATCGATGACACCACGCTCCGTGATGGTGAACAATCCGCAGGCGTCGTTTTTGCCTTAGACGAAAAAATTAATATCGCTAAACAATTAGCGGCCTTGGGTGTGCCTGAACTCGAAATTGGTATTCCAGCGATGGGCGCACGCGAACGGGATGAAATTAAAACGCTGGCATCCTTAGCACTCCCATGCAACCTCCTCGTTTGGTCTAGGATGCGCCTAGATGATTTAAAACACTGTTTAAATTTAGGTGTCGGCATGGTGGATTTATCCATCTCTGCGTCGGACCAACATATCCAACATAAACTCAAACAAAGTCGGCCTTGGGTTTTAGCGACCATTGCTCAGTGTGTTGCCACTGCTGTAGATGCAGGTATGCAGGTTTGCGTTGGGGCTGAAGATGCCTCGCGTGCCGATGCGGATTTTCTGGCACAAATGGCTGAAACGGCCCAACGTGCAGGTGCCATCCGTTTTCGCTTTGCAGACACCGTCGGGATTATGGAACCTTTTGGGGTACTGGATAGTATTCGGAAATTACGTGCGGAGACTGATTTAGACATTGAAATGCATGCGCATGATGATTTAGGGCTTGCGACTGCCAATACCCTCGCCGCCGCGTTAGCCGGGGCAACGCATGTCAACACTACCGTGAATGGACTGGGAGAGCGTGCTGGCAACGCCGCTTTGGAAGAAGTGGTGGTCGGTTTAAAACAACTTTACGGCATAGACACTGGGATTGATCTACGCAATTTTACTGAATTGTCGCGCCAAGTTGCGACCGCCTCTGGAGACACCATTGGTAGCCGTAAAAGTTTGATTGGTCGAGATGTGTTTAGTCACGAAGCGGGCATTCATGTCGATGGTCTGCTAAAAGATCCTCAAAATTACCAAGGTGTAGACCCGGCAATTGTAGGGCGGCAGCACCAGTTGGTTCTGGGAAAACACTCGGGAAGTCAAGGTGTTATGCACGCCTATGCCCAGCTGGGTATTGCTATTAACCGTTGGCAAGCCGGACGCATATTACCCATGATTCGGCAGTTTGTTTCGCTGCATAAACGTACGCCGCAATCAGCAGAACTTAATCATTTTTTACATAGCTTATAACGAGGTGGGTCATGACTAGAAACAATAGTAAAACAGCCGTCCCTACGACAACCAAAGTCGAGCCGCAACCGAATTTGCATGCGCCCGAAGCGCCTGATGATCGGTATCCAGGTACCTTTTTTCGACGTCCCGGCGTTCCAATTCCTGGAAAAACGACCTGGAGCATAGTGAGATGATGCTGTTTACTGCTCCGCTTTTGCCTGCTAAGCCGACACTCTGGCAACAATGGCGTGAAGATGTGGCTTGTGTGTTTGCACGCGATCCGGCGGCACGTTATTTATTGGAAGTGTTATTGGCTTATCCTGGTGTGCATGCGGTGCTGTTATATCGTGTCAGTCATCGCTGGTGGCTTGCAGATTGGAAACTGGCCGCGCGATTATTGGCGGCGTTTACCCGCTGGATCACGAATGTGGATATTCATCCTGGGGCCACTATCGGTAAACGCTTTTTTATCGATCATGGCGCGGGTGTGGTGATCGGTGAAACCGCAGAAATTGGCAACGATGTCACTATGTACCACGGTGTCACCTTGGGCGGGACCACTTGGAATAAAGAAAAGCGTCACCCAACCCTGGGCGATAACGTATTGATTGGTGCGGGCGCAAAAATTCTAGGTGCCATCACTTTAGGTAACAACGTTCGCGTCGGGGCTAATTCCGTCGTAGTGAAAGATGTGCCGCCTTGCTGTACCGTCATTGGGATTCCTGGTCGGATTATCCAAACTAAAGGCACAAAAATCCAAGATTCTCGGGGCATTGATTTAGATCATCATTTAGTTCCCGATCCGGTGGGTAAAGCGATTAATTGTCTCTTAGAACGCTTAGACCAACTAGAAGCGAATCAGGAAAAAATGGCGCACCAAGATCAAGAGCCCGAACATGAAGCGTGTAACCATTGTGATGCCGAAAATGTTTGCCATGGCGATGCGCCCATTTTAAAACGAGTGGCAGGTGGTGAGTAATGGATTTGCTAGATTTTGAAGCTAAAGATTTATATTTTCAGCAAGAAGATAGTCAGGAAGTACAAGAATTAATCGCGTTTGCGTCTGAGTTATATGCCTCTGGCGAAGCCGAGTTGCCATTATTACGAGCTTACTTACGTGCACCTGAATCGTTGAATGTGTTGGTGGCTTTAAATCGCTTCTATTACTATCAACATCGCCTGACAGAAGCCTTGTTGATTGCTGAGAAAGCTTTAACGTTGATTCGGGAAGATCTGGGTTTTCCTGCTGATTGGCAATTGGTTACGCTACAACATATTACTGATGCCCCGAAAGAGGCTTTAACCCGCATTCGTTTGTATTTGTTTACCTTGAAATCTATCGGATTTCTACATATGCGCATGGAAAATTTAGCGCTGAGTAAAGGGATTTTTGAGAAATTATTGAGCTTGGATGCCAAGAATCGCATTGGTGCCGAAGGCTTACTGGAATTGGTGGATCAACGATTGGCCGTGACAGTTTGAAGCTAGCTTTATCCAAGGCATGTTAGGTTTAATGTTAACGCGGCGCAAACAAGTGTCGATTTTCTAAAGTGATGAGGTCAGCGTATGAGTTTTGCAGATGAGATGGAAGATTTGGAATCCGCAGAAGATTTTCTGCAGTATTTCGAGCTGGAGTATGATCCTGCGATCGTGCATGTCAATCGCCTGCATATCTTGCAGCGGTTTCATGATTATTTGAATAAAGGTGCAGCTAGCATGCCCGAAGATGAAGATGCGGTGCGTGAAGTCTATAAGAAATTATTAGCCAGAGCTTACCATGACTTTGTGCAGTCAGATGCCCAAACCGAGAAAGTCTTTAAAGTCTTTCATATGGCGGAGCCGCAAACTGTTTTCGTTTCTTTAACTGATATACAAACATGATAGAAGATCGCTTTGATGAAGAACGTTTTGATTTCGGCGAAGCGGTGCGCGTGACCCGAAATGTGCGTAACGATGGTACCTATCCGGGGATGCCCGTCGGTGAGCTACTAATGCGCCGGGGTAGTGTCGGTCACGTCATTGAAGTGGGAACGTTTTTACAAGATCAAGTGATTTATACCGTCCATTTTCTGGATCACGGAAGGATGGTGGGGTGTCGAGCAGAAGAATTAATTCCTGCAGATGCGCCGTGGAATCCTAGTCGCTTCGAGTTCCGTGACAAAGTCGTGTCGACTATTGATCTCGGGGTTAAAGGAGAAGTTGTTGCCGCTAAAGGGGCCGAGGGTGAAATTCTCAAGGTGTTACGGGATTTGCAACCCTTGCAATACCATGTGCGCTTTCCGGGAAGAACCTTGCAAGTCCCTGAAAGCGTTTTACAACCCGCAGATCCTGTAAATTTTATTGAACCTGAGGATTAAGTATGCAGAGTGCTGATTCCACGATAGAGCCGTATACCTTATTGCGAGCCGCATTGGCGTTGTATAAGAAACCTGCAACAGATTTGGCGCAGGAAGAATTGCAACACGTGCAGAAACAAGCACGCAATGAATTCATCATTGAGACGCGCGTCTTAAATTCGAATGAGGCTGCCGGAGTCATTATCACGGACGATGAAGTGCGCCGGGCGCTGGATGAAGTCAGCAAACGTTTCGAAGATGAGGCACATTTTTTAGCCGCATTAACTTCGAATAATCTGTCGGTCGAAGCCTTACGTGCGGCCTTACTGCGGCAATGTAAAGTAGAAGCGGTGCTTGAAAAAGTCGCTTCTCGGGCGCCTAAGGTCAACGAAGTGGAAATTGGTATTTTTTATCACTCACATCCTGAAAAGTTTAATTGTCCAGAGCAGCGGGTTGCACGCCATATTCTCATCAGTATTAACCCAGACTATCCCGACAATACCCGCGAGCAGGCGTTGAAACGGATAGAGGATATTGCGGCGATTTTAAAACGTAAAGCACATAAATTCCCCGATTTGGCATTGCGCAATTCTGAGTGTCCAACAGCACTGAATGGCGGGGAATTAGGGACAGTGGTTGCAGGCAAGTTGTTTCCAGAATTGGATGCCGCCTTGTTTTCACTTAAAGAAAACGAAATTAGTGCGGTAGTCGAAACTGAAGTGGGATTTCATTTGATTCAGTGTCAAAAAATTATACCTGCGGAAACTTTATCCTTAAAAAAAGCGACACCCAAAATTCGACAATTAATGCAAGATCGGTATCGGCGCACTTGTCAGCGCACTTGGCTAGCAAGTTTATCTTAACGTAATGAGTGCATAACCCATTGAATTATTTTCCAACGAGTGGTGAGCAATATGGTCAAAGAACATAAACATTGTTCGTTTTGTGGGATAGAAGCTTCGGCGAGTGTGCCGATGATTGCAGGGACCGAAGGCTTTATTTGTGAAGCTTGCGTGATCCTCGCTAGTCAAGTGGTTTCAAGTTGGGGCAAAAAAAAGGAGCTGCAAGAAATGGCAGGACCTTTACCTAAGCCTGCAGAGATCAAAGCGTTGCTGGATCAGTATGTGATTGGTCAAAACCTTGCCAAAGAGATTTTATCCGTAGCGGTGTATAACCACTATAAGCGTTTAAAGCATGAAAGCAATAAAACGGGCAGTGTGGGTAACGTGGAAGGCACGGTAGAAATTGGTAAATCCAATATTTTACTGATTGGTCCTTCAGGTACGGGTAAAACCTTACTTGCCAGTACCTTAGCTAAAATTGTTGGTGTGCCTTTTGCCGTCGCCGATGCTACAACGCTCACCCAAGCGGGGTATGTCGGCGATGATGTGGAAAATATTTTAGTTCGTTTGCTGGATGTGGCCGATGGGCAAATTAGCAAAGCCGAGTGGGGAATTGTCTACATTGACGAGGTTGACAAAATCGCTCGCAGCCCAGAACAAGCTTTTGGTACCCGTGATGTCTCTGGGGAAGGTGTACAGCAAGCCTTATTAAGGTTGGTGGAGGGTTCGCAAGTCAAAGTGTCTGCCAAGGGGCGGCGCAAAGATTTAGGCGGTGGCGACACGGTGATGGTTGATACGCGTAATATCCTATTTATTGCTGGCGGCGCTTTCCCTGGATTGGAGAAACATGTTGAAAAACGGCTACAGCCACCCAAAACCGAAATCGGTTTTCATGCGTCCCCCAATAATCCTGAACATAAACCTAGCCTCGAAGCGATGCTCAATGCTACACAACCCGATGATTTAAAACGCTTTGGCTTAATTCCTGAATTTATAGGTCGATTCCCAGTCTTAGCGCCATTGGAGCCCCTGGATGTCGACGCTTTAATTCAAGTGTTAACTGAACCGAAAAACGCCCTAGTCAAACAGTATCAACAATTGTTTGCTTACGATGATGTGGATTTGGAATTTTCCCAAGAAGCGCTCGTGGAGATAGCTGAAAAAGCCATTACACGTAATACCGGAGCACGCGGTTTACGCGGCATTATGGAACATGTGTTACGCAAAACGATGTTTATGGTGCCATCCTATGAGAATGCAGCACGTTGTATTGTCACGGCCGATGTGATTCGTGGAGAAGGCGAAATTGAGATTGTGGAACGCGAAGCTGGCGATTTACAGCGAATCTCTGCTGGGGAATAGCAAAAATGTTGTACAACCCCATTTGATTTCTACCCATATTTAAACGAGCAACCCAAGGTTTTTCCCCTATGAGTACCAAAGATATCATCCTCAAACAGCTGGCTGATAACCCGATTATTATTTATATGAAAGGTGTGCCTACCGCACCTGAATGCGGATTTTCGGGCAAAGCAGTCGAGATCTTAAATAGCACTAAGATTCCTTATACCTATGTTGATGTGTTGAAAGCCCCATTTATCCGTGATCGTTTACCGACGGTGTCTAAATGGCCAACCTTTCCACAATTATTTGTCAAAGGTGAATTGATCGGTGGTGCGGATATTGTCGAAGCCATGGCGAACGACGGTAGTTTATTACCGTTATTACAAGCAGCCGTTGCACCTGTTGGGGATGCCCCTAGCAATAATGTCATTACACACTCCGAAGTGGAGCAGTTGATTACGCAAGCCTTTCCGCAAGCGCGCATTGCGATTGAGGGTCAAGGTTGCGATTTGACCATTACGGTGGTGAGTAGTTTGTTTGCTGGCTTAACCATGGTCAAACAACATCAAGGCGTGATGGCGACTCTCAGTGAACCGTTAGCTTCAGGTCGCTTACATGCGGTGACCCTTAAAACTTTTACCCCAGAACAATGGCAAGCGCAATCCGCCCCGGTGGCGAATGCGGGTTTATTACAAATTCAAAGCTGATTTCATTTTATTTAGGAGTAGTTCTCATGGCAAAAGTAGGCATTTTTTTTGGAACCGATACGGGTAATACGCGTAAAATCGCCAAGCAAAT
>SXIZ01000223.1 GCA_005779525.1 Methylococcaceae bacterium | reverse complement strand
TTTGCCTTAACACTATGGCGACGGGCAATACCTATTTCACCACCGACATTGCCGTCGCCTTAAAATACGATGGCAAAAATGCGCCTAAAGTCACCGCCAAGGGCTCAGGGGTGACTGCAGAACAGATTTTAGCCCTCGCCGAACAACACGGCATCCCGTTACAAACCGAACCTGAACTTGCCCGCATCTTGGCAGAAATTCCTTTGGGCGATGAAATTCCTCGCGAACTCTATGTTGCCGTCGCTGAAGTCATTGCCTTTGCCTATTACCTGAGCGGAAAAATCCCAGAACAGAGCTAACCTGATGAATTTAAAACCTCTACTTACGGTATTTCCACAGTATTTACTTCCGCAGCATACGTTATCGCGCTGGATGAGTTACTTCACCCACAGTGAACTACCGTGGCTGAAAAACCTGATTATTCAGCAAATTATTAAAATCTACGGCGTTAACATGGCGGAAGCCGCTGAAACTGACATTAATAAGTTTGCCAGTTTTAATCATTTTTTTACGCGGGAACTCAAACCCGGTGCGCGTACTATTACCGAGAAACGCTATGGTATCGCTTGTCCTGCCGATGGTGCGGTGAGTCAAGCGGGTAAAATCGAAGGCGATACTATTTTTCAAGCCAAAGGCAAAAGCTTTACCGCTACCCAATTATTAGGCGGCGATCCCCAACGTGCGCAAGCGTTTCTCGACGGCAGTTTTGCCACTATTTATCTGTCTCCCAAAGATTACCATCGTTTACATATGCCTCTGGCGGGTACGCTGAGAGAAATGCTGCATGTCCCGGGTAAATTATTCAGTGTGAATGAAGCCACTACCGCCAATGTTCCCGGCTTGTTTGCGCGCAATGAGCGCGTGGTCTGTATTTTCGACACTCCAGTCGGCCCGATGGCATTAATTCTGGTCGGGGCCATTTTTGTTTCGAGTATTGAAACCGTATGGCACGGTGTGGTCACACCACCCACCATCACCGAAGTCCGCAGCTGGCACTATACAGACAACGCCCCAGAACTTGCCAAGGGTGAAGAAATGGGCCGCTTTAATATGGGATCAACCATTATTGTATTGTTTGGTAAAGATGCAGTGCACTGGGATGCTAATCTGCAAGCGGGTAAAGGCGTGCAATTAGGTGAGTTAATTGGGGAGTTTTAAGGATTTTCGCTTAAGTTTTGATAGCCGCTAATCCGTTTGCCCTACCCTCCCAAACGCAGCATTGTTTTTCTCGGAGTACAAGATGAATCTAGCTACCTTAGACACCGTCAATCAATCTAGAAACATTGAACGCTTGATCTCCGGCCAAGCGGTATTGGAAGGTGCTGGCGTTAAAGTGCAGCGAGTGATTGGGCAAGCTTTACATGCCCGCCTAGATCCGTTTTTAATGTTAGATGTGTTTCAAAATGAGCATCCAGATGACTATATTGCTGGATTTCCCGACCATCCACACCGTGGCTTTGAAACCATCACCTATATGTTAGCTGGACGTTTACGTCATCGCGACAGTGCTGGCAATGCAGGATTATTGCAAAGTGGTGGAATGCAATGGATGAAAGCTGGACGGGGCGTCGTGCATTCGGAAATGCCGGAGCAAGAAAACGGGCTTATGGAAGGCTTTCAGTTATGGCTGAATCTACCCAGCGCGGATAAATTGTCAGACCCAGAGTATCGGGATGTCGCTGCTGAACAGATTCCGAGTTTCACGCTCAGCAGTGGTGTAAGTGTAAAAATTATCCTAGGCAAAAGTCAGGGTCTGACTGGAGCGGTCACCCGCCCAGTCACCGAAGCCTTATTTTTGGATGTGCACTTGCCTGCAAATAGCCAATATCAGCAAGCGCTACCGCCTACCCATAATGCCTTTGTCTATGTCTATCGCGGTGCTATCAATATTGGGGACCATGAAGTTCCAGCCGGAAATATGGCCATTTTAATGAATACCCCAGACAGCGACGGCGTTATCCTGCAGGCTAATCAACCTGCGCAATTGCTACTTATCGCTGGCCAGCCATTACACGCACCGATTGTGCAACACGGGCCATTTGTGATGAATACTTCCGAGCAAATTGCACAAGCCATCACAGATTATCGCGCTGGGCGTCTGGGTGCATAAGCTTTCAAATACCTAGCATTGAAAATTGGTGCTGTAAGCTCAGATTGCAAATAGTACAGATGCCGCGACCTTTTTAAATTGGTCAAGATCGGCTCGCAGAGCAATACCTAATGTCTAACAGGTTCTGGTGGCGAATAGCGATGATCAAGGGCGCCATCAATACTGACGGTCAGGCTTTCTACCACTTTGATGGTCAGTTCGGCATTAGGGCCTTTTGATTCTGAAATGAATCTGCCTACCAATTTGGAATCAGAAACCCGCACTAAATTCCCCATTACGTAAGCAAACAAAAAGCTTGGTTTGTGTAATCTTCCTACCAATACATAGTCGGCACCGAATTTTTTTCCTAACTCAGCTGCGACATCGGCATGATCAAATAGATAACCAACTCCACTATTGGCTTCTTGTTGTGCAGGTAAAGGAATATTCACAATCGGATAGCCAGCAGAGCGTAATTCACCTTCCAACAATGGTTTTATTGAAGCTGTACGTTTAATCTCCGCTGGAACACCTGGTTTTAATGTTAAATCTTTTAACTCGAAGTCTAGTACCGCAATGCTTGGTGTAGCGTGCAAATTAATACTCACCAAGCATAAAAACAGAAAAGCAATTTTAGTCATGAACATATCCTCACTTATGCTTTTATCAAAACAAATATAATTTTGCCAGTGTACCATTTTGGTATGCCTCAATGAGCCATTCATTTGAGACACGTAACGTGTCTCAACAGGGTTTTTTGCCAATTTTGATATGCTACTGATTAAGGTAAGCAGTACTGTGAACCAGAATCGCGTAAAGTGGACGTCAAGGTATGAGCGATTCTTAGTATGGCAGCAGTACTTTCGATGTCATCCTCACGATGAGGAATATCATATGAATGATTTATCAATTTTCAGAGATCTATTGGGAATCGCTTTAGATAGACAAGCAGTCGTCAATCGCTAATCGCACCCCTAAGACTCGTAATCGATTCAGAAGCAGTAACACGTCAGACGCTCTTTCCATCAGAGCATTTTCAGATAATTCCAACTCAAGATACTTAGGCGGGAAATCTAACTCTTGTTAACGCATGAATTAATTCTTTGGTGCATGGAATGCACCCTGCTTGACTTTCTCACGTTCCACTCAGACTTAGAATAAGCATATTTTTAAAGAATCTATTCCAGTTAGTGGAATGATAAATCGATTGCGTTGTACCTCTCAAATTATTACTCAGCGATGGACTATGAAGGTATCGGCGTTCAAGGCTGGACTAAGATCAAAGTGGGTGTTAGCATATAGGAAAATATGTTATCAGATTATTTAAGGCGTTAATAATTGACTTTAAATACATTATTGCGGCATCCAAAGCCTAAAGGACGAAAATATGATATGGCAGTAACTTCTCAAGCAAATTTAAGAAGATAAGTAGTTTTAGTGTCACAGATGACACAAAATTAAATTACTACTTACCTCTCCTCCTTAATGAATAAATTTTAAAACTCAATATTTAAAACAATGGCCAATTACATTAACAGAGAAGTTCTTTGCGAGGCTTATACTCACTTAGATATCCAAACCTATTCCAAACAGGAGGATAGAGAAAAACTCGAGGCAGAGTTAAAAGAATTCATTCAGCCTAGAGCAAAGTTTATGTTTGGTGATGC
>SXIZ01000222.1 GCA_005779525.1 Methylococcaceae bacterium | reverse complement strand
TTGTGACATATTTATAGATAGTTGTACCGATATTTCCCCCGACTGGATTGAAAAAATAGAGTTTTTGATCTTTGCATTAAGTATTTACGGTCTATTTTTCATCCTTTTTTTCACAGTACCTGCAGGAGCAATGCTTATTATATTTATCTTTTTTATCAAAATGATCTCTAGAAGAAATCTAATTTATTTGATAAATCTTATATTCCTATTGCCAATGATCTTAATATTAATAAGTGGAATAATATGGTTGGGTAAACAAATTGTCTAGCTGAGGGTATATTCCTGAGCCGGGTAGGTCGGGCATGCTTTTTATGCCCGACATTGCGGTGTTTCCATACAGCTAATACTCTGAGCGCGGCGGGGTTTGCAACCCCGCTGCAATAATTATGCAATAGCCAATGTAGCGGTGATAGACACAAAATCTTACGAGCGAAATTTATACGTCTCGATCGCTCTTTCTAAGCTTAATGTTTTAAATAACCAAACTGGAAATCAGCACTGATAGCTCGCTAAACAATTTCTGCCGTGCACTGGTTTTACGCCAAACCAAACCGATGGAGCGCTGAGGGGCGGGGGCGGTAAACGGAATATAACAAATACCGTCGTTGGAACGTTTGGCAATTTTAGGGATAAAAGTCATTCCGGTACCCGCGTGTACCATCTGTCGTAAGGTCTCTAGGCCAGTGGCTCTTAAATCCTGTTGTTCTTGAGCGCCGCTGATTTGGCACACCGATAACGCTTGCCCGCGTAAGCAATGCCCTTCGTCCAGGAGTAGTAAGGCGTGCCCGTATAACTCTGCTAAATCGACACTGGTCTTTGCCGCAAATTCATGGTCCTCCGCTACCGCTAGAAAAAAGGGATCATCGAATAGGTGACAAGATTCCAAAAAGTCATCCGCAATAGGCAATGCCAATAGCGCAATATCTAGCGTCCCTTGTTTTAATTGTTGCAGTAATTGGTCGGTTTTTTCCTCTATCAAAATTAAACGAATGCGTGGTAACTGAGCTTTAATCAACGGTACGAGCGGCGCGAAAATGTAAGTCGATAGGGTGGGGATTGCGCCTAGTCGCAGATTACCGGAGTAAGGGTCTTTTGCTGTTTTAGCGATTTGTTTGATGCTCTCTGTTTCCTGCACTATCCGTCTGGCTGCTGCAATGATGTCCTCACCGACTGCGGTGGAAATCACCACTTTATTGGTCCGCTCGAACAGTTGTACGCCTAATTCCTCTTCCAATTTCTTGATTTGCATGCTTAAGGTCGGTTGGCTGATACAGCAGCGTTCGGCCGCCTGAACAAAGCTGTGTAAGTCGGCGACCGCCACTAAATAATGTAAGTCTCTTAGGTTCATAGGTAATATTAATAGTTTTTATCTATTGTAATTATAAAAACAATCGATTTTTATAAAATTATTTTTGTCGATAGACTACTACCGTACTGAAAGCAAACGTTTCCAGTATTAAGGTGGTTCTGCTAAATGCAGTTCGCATCAGCTTAAACGACATATTACCTGGAGAAATACCATGACTAGCACGACTGTTCCCAATATTATTTTTAAAACCCGTGTACGTGATGAAAGCATCGGTGGCAGCAACCCGTTCCGTTGGCAGGATGTCAGCAGTGACGATATTTTCAAAGGCCGTAAAGTGGTCGTGGTCGCGCTTCCGGGTGCGTTCACGCCCACCTGTTCAAGTACGCACTTACCTGGTTACGATGCCAAATATCAGGAGATCATTGCGCAAGGCGTAGATGAAATCTACTGTTTAAGCGTTAACGATGCCTTTACGATGTTTCAATGGGGCAAACATCTTGACATTCAAAACGTAAAAATGTTGCCGGATGGCAATGGTGACTTCACTCGAGGCATGGGGATGTTGGTTAAGAAAGAAAACTTGGGTTTTGGTCAGCGATCATGGCGCTATTCGATGTTGGTGGATAACGGTCAAATCGTGCAGTTATTCAGTGAGCCCGGTATCGCAGATAATCATCCTGAAGATCCCTTCGGCGTCAGTGGGGCGGATACTATGCTTGAATATTTAAAAAGCCGCTAACGAGTACACCGTCATTTTGGTTTTATTGAGTAGTTAGACGTATTTCGGACGGCATAAGTCGTCCGGTTTTGAGTTAATTGGAGGAAAGGTTATGACTAATTTCGACTACGATTTGTTCGTTATTGGTGCGGGTTCGGGCGGTGTGCGAGCAGCGAGAATGGCAGCGGCTGCAGGGGTTAAGGTGGCGATTGCAGAAAACCGCCATTTAGGGGGGACCTGTGTCAATGTCGGCTGTGTACCTAAAAAGTTATTGGTGTATGCCTCGCAATTTAGCAGTGATTTTCAGACTGCCAAAGGGTTTGGCTGGGATATTGCGCCGCCAGTTTTCGATTGGAATAATTTACTCGCGAATAAAAATAGCGAAATCCAGCGTTTACAAAACGTATATGCTGATTTGTTACAGGGTTCTGGGGTTACGGTCATGCATGGGCAGGCACAGATTACTGGAGCGCAAACCGTCAAATTCGGAGATCAGTCTTACCGCTGTCAACGGATTTTAATCGCCACCGGATCGCGGTCAAGCGTCCCGGATATTCCCGGTAAAGAGTTTGTTGCCACGTCTGATGCGATGTTTGCCCTGCAAAGCTTGCCGCAACGCTTGTTAATCGTGGGTGGCGGCTATATTGCTGTGGAGTTTGCCGGGATTATGCAGGGCTTAGGCGTGGAAACAACCTTGTGTTATCGGGGTGAAAAGCTGTTACGCGGTTTTGATGACGATCTTCGGGATTTCGCAACCCAAGAAATGCGTAAAAAAGGTTTGGATATTCATTTGAATAGCCAAATTATTCAAATCGAAAAAACCGCCCAGGGTTATACGGCCCTCACTGATAAGAATGAGCGCTTTGAGGCGGATTTGATTCTGTATGCCACGGGACGCCACGCTAACATTGAAGGCTTAGGCATAGACGCATTAGGTATCGCGCTGCATAGCAATGGCTCAATTAAAATTGATCAGCATTACCAGACCAATATCGAGTCCATCTATGCACTGGGCGATGTCGCTAATCGCTTTAATCTGACTCCCGTCGCCACGGCCGAGGCGATGGCGTTTGTCAGCCAATGTTATAGCGACACGCCCAAAACCGTTGATTATGAGAATATTCCAACTGCGGTGTTTAGTCAGCCCAACATAGCGACGGTGGGTTTAAGCGAAAGTGAAGCACGCAAACGCTTTCAACAGATAGCGGTGTATCAATCAGTGTTCACTTCCATGAAATACGCTTTTTCCGGCAGCGATGAAAAGACGCTGTTGAAGTTAGTGGTTAATCAAGAAAATGATCGGGTGGTAGGTGCGCATATGGTGGGGAATGATGCAGGTGAAATCATCCAAGGCATGGCGATCGCCATCCGTGCTGGAGCGACCAAGGCGGTGTTTGATTCCACGATAGGTATACACCCGACGATTGCGGAGGAGTTTGTCACTATGCGAACGCCAATAAGATCATAATGGATAACTTAAGCGTGCGGTTTATTGGGTTTCCATGCTTACATCTGCAGTGAACAGTCTACAAGCCGTTACTGCGGCGCCTAAACCACCCGGCAATACTCAGACGTTGCAGTGTTGCAGGCTGAACCGCATGCGGGATTTCTTCGCTTAAAAAGACCACTAGCTTGCCAGCCTCGGGTTTGACCTGGGTGAGCACTTCGTCTTGTGCGTAAATGCTTAAGTTGCCGCCCGCATCCTCTGGCCAGTCTAGGTTTAAGTAACTGACGACTGAAAGAATGCGATTGGCAGCGCCTTGAAAACTATCTAGGTGTTTTTGATAAAAAGCGCCCGGTGCATAGATTGCAAAATGAGCTTCGAGCTCATCTAAGCCTAGGTATAACTCTTGATTGAGTGCGTGTTTAAGCGTAGTCATCGCTGTTAAATACTGTTGCTGTGCCAGGCTGCTGCCATCTAACCAATGAATGCAGTCTTGACGGATGTTGCGGTCTTGTTGCAATTGCTGCCCGCGTCCTATCCCTGCTGGACGCAGCGCTTGATGTTTATGCAATGCAAGAACTTCAGCGGCTAAGTGTTCGATGAGGGGGGCTGGAAAATAATTCTCTATTACGCACCAGCCCTGAGTTGAAAGGGCTGTTGCTATAGACTGGTGAACTTCAGAGTTAGGCATGCCTGGGTGTTTTAGAGTGATCGATCAGAGATTAATGCCTGCAGAGCCATGGGTAGATAGCTCTGCAACCCTGAACATGGCGGTCTGATCCGGGTTAAAATTTTTCAAAATCTTGTAGCTTGGCATTCGTGGGAAAACTTTTGCGTTGGCTGGTTGTGGTGGCGGGCGCACGCGTTGGACGACTAGTGCGTTGCGGCGTTTCGGTTCTAAAGTTTGTGGTTTGCGTCGTTGTGCCTTCAACTTTAAAAAATGCCACGGCAGCTTTCAGTTGTTCGGCTTGACCGCTCATTTCTTCTGCGGTGGCGGCCAGCTCTTCGGACATGGAGGCATTTTGCTGTGTCGCTTTGTCCAATTGATCCATAGCGGTATTGATTTGATTAATGCCGTGCGCCTGTTCGCTGGAGGCGGCGGTAATTTCTTCGACTAAATCAGCGGTTTTCTTAATGCTGGGGACCACTTGTTCTAAAAGGTGTCCAGCTTCTTCTGCGATATGCACGCTATTGGTAGCAAGTTTATTGATTTCTTGCGCCGTAGCTCGACTGTTTTCGGCGAGTTTGCGCACTTCGCTGGCAACCACGGTAAAGCCTTTGCCATGTTCTCCGGCCCGTGCAGCTTCGATGGCTGCATTTAAGGACAGTAGGTTGGTTTTATAGGCAATATCTTCAATTAAGCCAATTTTGCTGGCAATTTCTTTCATTGCTACCACCGTGCGTTTAACGGCATCGCCGCCGGTATCTGCATCTTTGGCGGACAGTGTGGCCATGCTATTGGTGACTTTAGCGTTCTCCGCATTTTGTTGTACGGAAGCGTTTAATTGTTCTACGGAAGTACTGGTTTCTTCGACACTGGTGGACTGTTCCATCGTTGATTGGCTTAAACTTTGGGCAGTAGCGCTAATTTCCTGCGAGGCACTGGCTAAATTATCCGCCCCTGAACGTACGCCTGCAACGACGGAGCTAAGTTGAGACGCCATATGTTTTAGAGTATAGAGTAGACTACTGGTGTCATTGTCTGCAAGTTGCACTTCGACAGACAAGTCACCTGCAGCAATGTCATTCACTACGGCTGCGGCATAAGCCGGTTCGCCTCCTAATTGGCGCATTAGCGTGCGAATGATAATAAAGCTCGCAAATATACCTAAGATAAACGTTGCTATGGAGATAGAGACCATTATGGTGATTGAGGTGGTTACCAGTTTATCGGTATCGTTCCCCGTTTTTTTCATAAGCTCTTCTTGGTAATCAATCATCGCTCTGGTGGCTTGGAGATAGTTATTTTGCAAATCGCGGATTTTTGCAAGCAACAGCTCGGTTGCATTTTCTATTTTTTGATCTTTAACGAGTTGTATGAAAACCTCTTGCTGTTCAAC
>SXIZ01000221.1 GCA_005779525.1 Methylococcaceae bacterium | reverse complement strand
GGCTAAAAATGTACTTTTAGCCCGATTTGCCGTTTCTGCGGCCTGCATTGCTTCTTCTAACTCACTGGTGCGCAAGTTAACTAGATTTTCTAAATGAAAACGATGTTGTTCTAATTCAGTTTCTATTAGCTTTTGCTGGGTAATCTCTTGTACGGTGCCGATAGCAAGTACTGCTTGATTCTTGTCGCCAAATTCAATTTCAGCGCGTTCACGTACCCAGCGAATGACCCCTTCGACCAACAGCCGATGTTCAACATTTAAGATTTTTTCGCCGTTTAATGCGCTCCGCCACGCCAACAGAAAGCGTTCCCGGTCGACAGGATAGATATTTTCAACAAATATATCGAAATTAATTTTTTGGTGTGGCGCAATGCCAAAAATACGATGGGTTTCAACAGAACACTCGAACTCATCGGTATCAAAACGAATCAACCAACTCCCCACATGCCCTATCGATTGCGCACGATTTAAGCTTTCCTCACTGCGGCGCAAGGCCACTTCCATTTGTTTACGCACCGTAATATCCCGCAAGACAATATGCAGCATTTGCCGTTTTTGGTACAAAATAGGGGTAATCAATAATTCAGCAACAATATGCTCACCATGTTGTTGAATTAATTCCCATTCCAATTGCTGCACGGAATGTTCTGCCAGCAATTCTGACAGCTGCTCGAACACGACTGAGGATAACTGTCCATCGATTTGAAATTGCGGCGAAAAATCAGTCAACTTGCGATTCATGATTTGCTGCACATCTTGCATTCCCAACAATCTCAGTGCTGATGCGTTTGCATCAACGATAGATCCGCCTTCGAGTAATAAGGTTGCCTCGGCAGTATCTTCAAACAATTTTCTAAAGCGGGTTTCACTTTCTAATAAATCCTGCTCAGCTTGTTTATAGCGGGTAATATCTTCGTAGATACCCAAGACACCAATCACTTCACCCGCATTGTTACGTAATGGCACTTTAGACGTGCGCAACCAGGATTGGGTACCATTCGCATTGGTTTGTGGTTCATCGTAGGATAGTTTCGGCGTTTCGGATTGCAGCACTTGCAGATCATCCGCTTTATAGATAGCCGCTTGAGCTTGCCAGACTAGTTGCGTATCATCTTTCCCGATTAACTCGTCTACTCTCATGCCTGCATCCCGAGCAAAAGCCTCATTAGAACCCAAATATCGAGATTGTTTGTCTTTCCAAAACACCCGCAACGGAATATTATTTAAAATGCTATTCAATAATGCCGTCGAGGCCGCCAATGCCTCCGACACCCGTTTACGTTCAGTTATATCGACATGGGTTCCAATCAAGCGTTTGGGTATTAACGGCTTGCCAGCCTCATCGACTGCCAATTTCGCGCGCGATAAAATATCCACCCAATGCCCTTGCTTATGCTGCATACGCATTTCCACTTCAAAGGTGTTATTCTTACCGTTTACATAATCTAAAGCTTGTAGCAGCACAATTTCATTCTGTTCAGGATCGGTCAGCTGTAACCAGGTGGTCAGATTATTTTCGAGCTCGTGTTCCTCATAGCCAAGCATGGATTTCCAGATGGGGGAATAATACACACTGTCGGTTTCCAGATTCCAGTCCCAAAAACCATCGTTAGAGCCTTTAAGCGCGAAATCTAAACGTTCACGGTTACTGCGAAGCTCTTCTTCAATATATTTTCGGTCGCTAATATCCCGAGCGAATCCAACGGTGCCCAACAATTGACTATCAGCATCCAACACTGGGGCTTTGTAGGTTTCAAACCATTTCACCTCCCCTTGTACCGCAATTTTTTCTTCTAGATTCTTTTTAGAGCGGGTCAGCAACACTTCCGCATCGTCCTCACGATAACTTTTAGCCAGTGTCGCAGGCCAAACGTCAAAGTCAGTTTTACCAATAATCGCATTAAAACTTGAAACTCCTGCCGCGTCTAGAAACACCTTATTAACCGCTAAATAGCGGCTTTCAGTATCTTTTAACCAAATCATAAATGGGAAGTTATCTAACAATGCCCGCTGGTAGCGATCTTTCTGCCGCAAAGCCTGCTGAATGCGCATTAATTCAGTGATATCCGATAAAATCGCTGCAAAAAACATTTTTTCGTGCAAATAGATGACACGATTACTGACGCGCACATTCCTTAGCGTACCGTCTTTATGTCGATGCAAGGTATTGAAATCACCATGCCCATTTACAATAATTTCGTGTACTTTTGTTTCGACGCCTGCAAAATCAAATTCACCTTGAATGTCATGCAGCGTCATTTGTTCAAATTCCGCGCGACTATAGCCCAACTGCGCGCAGGCAGCCTCATTAAATTCCGCAAACTTTTTAGTCTTAACATCCACCAAAACAATGCCGTCTGCCGCCTGTGTCACGATTGAACGATAAATTTCTTCGCGTGCACTTAACGCTACCTGTGCTTGGTGTTGTTCTGAAATATCTTTAAAGCACCAAATTCGCCCATGAATTTCATTGATGAGCACTCGTCGACTAAAACGCGCGATGACCCGACCATCTTTAAAATGCAAGATATCATGCGCTTCAAGGTCACTATTGTATAATCGTCGCACCTCGGACAAAAACTGTTCCGGATCAACTAATTGCTCTAATACCGAACCTAACAAAGCCTCATCGTCCTGGGAATTTTCAAGCGCGTCGGGGATGTGCCAGAGCTGATAAAAGCGGCGGTTCACTAATAAGATTTTCCCGGTGGTCGACACCACCAGCAAACCTTCGTCAGTCGCATCCAGGGTCACATTCAACAAAGTATTGGTGTATTGCCGTTCAAATTCGAGTTGTTTCTGCTGGGTAATATTACTGGTTACACTAAGTGCAGCAACAATTCGACCTTGGGTATCACGAAATGGCACTGATTGCGACCTTAACCACAGTTGATTGCCTTTTAAACTGGTGATTTCAAACTCAAAACAGCCGGGCTCACCTTGAAATATCTTATGGTTAAATTTTTTGAACGCTTGTAAATACTCGCTATTGACTAAGCCGAGGATATTTTTGCCCAGAACCTGTTCGAGGTTATCAGCCTCGATCATCGCTAAACCAGAGGCATTCATTTCCAATAAGACGCCATCTTGATCAATTAATTTCACACACTCGGGTTGGTTATCGATAATGGCACGTAATTTTAATTCACTGGCTGCCAAAGATTTGGCGTCATTGACGGTACGCGTGATATCCCGCGCCAATAAAATAAAGCGTGGCTTAAAGGCGTCTGCGCGATACGCAACCGCCAGTTCAAAATAGTAAGCTAACGCATTTAATTCGAAACTCAGTTGCTTACCGTTGGTAAATCCTGAGGTATAGGCTTCCTGTAAAGCAGGTAAAATGACGGCAGCAATATCAGGGGCTAAGTTTTTTTGCAGAAATAGCTGACGTAAATGTTGAATATGCTGTGGCAACAAACTTTCATCCGGACAGTAACAGTGATAACAATGCCCGTCAATATCCATTTCACAAAGTAAATCTGGGGATACATGTAATATTGCTTCAAGATTATTTTTAAGCGGCAAGATTTCTAAACTCATGCGCCGTACTTCAGCTTCCAATGCTAACTGCTGCTGTTTGCGTTGCAGAATCCACTGCAACATTACAGCCAATAAAAGACTAACGAGTGCTCCCGCTGCTAATTTTAACCATAAACGCTTAGGATCTTGCCAGCCTGCAGCAGGAGCTGCCGACAAGGTCCATACGGTATTGGCGACAGTAATTTGGGTTTGAACTGGCTGCAGTCCAGATGTTAACACACTGCCTTGTAAATGCTGGGCAACATACTGGTGCGTATCCTCAACGAGCAACTCAAATATTAATTCGCTGCCAGCAAATAACGGTAAGTGCTGAATACCAAAATCCTGAGGGAAATGTAACACCACATTGGCAAATCCCCAAAAATCGGAGCTTCCTGCAGGATTCGGCAAAAAAATTGGCAACAGACCCAATATTTGCCATGAATTCTCTGCACTGGCCACCGGAGGCGATAGCAGCATTTGGGCGCTACGTTTGGATGCTTGCGCTGTTGGCGCAAAATCTGGGTGTTGTAGGAGATTGATGCCATGCAAATTTTGAGCGAGGGCCGCTGTCTGATAGCGAATGATGCCATCAGGGGCTAAAGCCAAGGGCACACTAGCGGGTGACATGCTCGCCATAAATTGCGTCACAGCCGCTAAAGTTTGCGCATTAGCTTGGGTCACTTGCACCAGTGATGCCAGGGTGTTAGCAGTAGACAGGGATTGTGTTAAATCGTCTTTGAACACTTCCAGTCGACTATCGAGGATTTCTAGAACTTCGGCGCGATCGTGCTCGACATGTTCATATTCCGTGTAAGCAATCAGACTACTGATGAGGCCCAATGCAATGACAAAGGCCATTAGCGCCGCACGCATGGGTTGTAACCAGATAATTAGCAACATATCTGACTGTTTTCCTTAGATGATTAAAAAACAATCTCTCACTTAGACCATGAGTGCTCGGCGAGTACATGCCCCCGCTGAGTCCGCAGAGAAGTGAAAATTAATAGCGTGCGCGATAAGACTTCAGCACCCAATTTTGCGGATACGCAGGCGTTCGCAGTCATGTGAGAATTATTCCACAGCGGTATGGTGCACCGCAGTTATTATCCAAAAAAACCGCACAATTCCTGAAACAATTGCCATGAGCACAGGAGCAAGTCGAGCAACTATGCATTCGAACCTAATTCAGAGCACTTAGGCGATTAGCGCAGTTTCACTCCTTGTAGCTGCTGGACTTTCGAGATCAAGGATTCTTCACTGTCAGCATAACGCGCCGCAATTATCACAAACTCATCTCTGGCCACTAAAAATGCATCCACAATATCTGGATCAAAATGTTTTGCTTTACCCTGGGTAATAATGTTTACCGCGCTTTCGATAGTAAATGCTTCTTTGTAGACGCGTCTTGAAATCAAGGCATCAAACACATCCGCAATCGCCATTAAGCGTGCAGAAATCGGAATGTCATCTCCCACCAATCCGTCAGGATAGCCGGAACCATCCCATTTTTCATGGTGATAATGCGCAATATCCTTTGCTAAATGCAGAAAGTCCAGGGGGTATTCCAAATCTTGCTCAGCCTGCTGAATCGCCAAATAGCCTAGATAACTATGGGTTTTCATAATTTGCATTTCAGGTGGCGTTAATTTACCGGGTTTGAGCAAGATATGATCAGGGATACCGACTTTACCAATATCATGCAAGGGCGCAGATTTAATCAATAACTGAATGCGTTGCGGCGTTAGGAATTCACTAAAACGTGGATGATCTTTCAACTGCTGACATAAGGCATTGATATAACCTTGGGTGCGGCGCAGATGATTGCCTGTTTCAGGGTCTCGAATTTCAGCGAGATGCGCCAAAGCACGAATGCTGGCATCTTGAATCAGAAAGTTCTCAGCCATTCTGCGGGAGACTTCAACTTCAAGCACATTGTTCCGGTCTTGTAACCAGTCTCGGGCTGCTTTTAACTCTAAATGTGCTTTAACACGTGCCAACACAATCGCTGGTTTAATCGGTTTACTAATATAATCAACCGCTCCTAACGCTAGACCATGCTCCTCGTCTACGATACTTTCTAGAGAAGTGACAAAAATCACCGGAATATTGGCAGTGCGAATATCCGCTTGTAGGCGGCGGATCACTTCATAGCCATCCATCTCTGGCATCATGACATCCAACAAAATCAGGTCTGGCTGGGGATCAGAGACCGCAACTTGTAAAGCCCGAGCCCCCGAATTTGCTGCACGCACTTGGTAGTGAGGTTGCAATAACTCGCTGAGCAAAGAAAGATTAACAGAAGTATCGTCTACGATGAGTATAGCTGGCATAAAAAGCGTTTTAATTTAAATTTCCATAGATTATTTACCGTCAATCCCAACTATAGCCAATATACTTAATATTACTAGTCATCACCTAAATCTAAGTGTGAGCCTACTAACAATAAAGATTTGTTCTAGCTCAACGTGGGAAGAAACTTCAATCAAACCCTAGCATCTGGCGATGACATCGAACCTTCACGCTGAATCCGTGCGATTAGTAACATGCTCTCCTTAATTTAAGGCGACGATTCCTATCGCTAAACTGCTAAGGGTTCCCACACGTTAAAGGGCTATTACTGCTGGGTTTTAGTGTTCGATTAATTGATTTATAACACCCAACCAGAAACTGCCCCTCTATGAATCAAACCGCCGGAGTTCTTGCGCGTGAACGCCCCGAACTAGAACGTTGCCGTTGAGAACGGAAGGCATCTGCTTTCACAGGCGCATGGGCTCGGGCACGGGCTTTAGGTTTTTGCACAGGTTTCACTTTCTCATTTTCGGTGCTGCCGATTAAAGGCTCAGCTTCATAGCCCGTATCTGCAACGCGAGGAATGGGCATTTTAATAAATTTTTCAATGGCAAACAGTAGCTTAGCCTCATCATTTGACACCAGCGAAATTGCCTCCCCTTTTGCGCCCGCTCGACCTGTTCGACCGATTCTATGCACATAATCTTCTGCGACCTGAGGTAAGTCGTAATTCACTACGTGGGGTAATTGCTCAATATCCAAGCCACGCGCCGCTATATCCGTGGCCACTAAAGCAGTCACTTTTCCATTTTTAAATTGCGTCAACGCATTAGTTCTAGCGGCCTGACTTTTATCTCCATGTAATGCCGCGCTACGAATCCCATCCAACATTAATTGTTTCGCCAAACGATCCGCACCGTGTTTGGTGCGCACAAAAATCAACACTTGCTGCCAATTGCCATGACCGATCAAATAGGACAGCAATTCGCGCTTATATTCTTTTTTAATGGCATACACCTGTTGGGCAATTGCTTCAACCGTGGTGTTGCCGGGCGTGACTTGCACATGTACGGGTTGCTGCAGCCATTGTGCAGCAATAGCCTTAATTTCTGGAGAAAATGTGGCCGAAAATAATAACGTTTGCCGTTGTTTGGGTAAGAGTGCCACGACTTTACGCATATCTTGAATAAAGCCCATATCTAACATGCGATCAGCCTCATCAAGCACCAAATGCTTAACCTGCGATAAATCAATGGTTTTTTGCTGCACATGGTCTAATAAGCGCCCGGGCGTGGCCACGACAATATCACAACCACGATGTAAATTTCGAATCTGTGAATTAATACTCACCCCACCAAACACCGCTTGCACAAATAATGGGAGATGTTTGCCATAACTGCGAATACTTTCGTAGACTTGCAGCGCCAATTCGCGCGTCGGTACTAAAATTAAAGCCCGCACAGGGCGAGGTCTTTGGCTGACGGGGGCATCGTTTAATAATTGCAGTAGCGGTAAAGTAAAGCCCGCAGTTTTTCCGGTACCTGTTTGTGCTCCGGCCAAAATATCTTTGCCCGCCAGAATGACGGGTATTGCCTGTTGTTGAATAGGGGTGGGGCTTTTGTAGCCCTGCTCGCCAATTGCTTGTAGAATTTCTGCTGCCAAGCCAAATTGATCAAATGACATAATTTCCTTAAAGAATAAATAACTTAAAAAATAACGTAAAAAATTTAAGTGTACAAAAAAACAAGCCTCTGAAGTCTAAAGACATTCAGAGGCTTATAGGATTAATGGTGGTCGCGATACGAATTTACCTGGAACAATTGTTGATAACGTCCTGGTCTGAATATCAATCAAGACATTCTGCACTGCCTGTTTCTGTAGAGCTATCCACCCGTGTTCAGTAAAAACCTAAAAAATACTAGGCTTAACTGGTGACAATAAACCGAACTGCATCTAAACGCAATTGCGCTTCTTGAATATGGCTAAATGACAGTCTGACGACATCCTTTAATTGTTCGATTTCCTGCTCTTTAATGCTTGGGTTAACTTTGCGTAACCTAGCCAAGCGTTTGATTTCGCCGCCTAAAGTATCAAGCATCGTTTTATTGGCTTGGGTACTAATTCTGTCCATTTCCAATTTAGCTTTTTGCCGCGCCAAGTCCAACATTTTAGTGATTTGGTTACGTTTAGAATTTAAAAACGCACTCACCTGATGGCCTTCAAAACTATCCCCGGTACTCAGCAATTGTTCATGCGTGATGGTTTCCGTTAAATCTTTAAAATTTTGATCCATCAAAATTCGCACTGGCGTGTGTGGCAGAAAACGTCTAATCTGCAACTCAGGCGGAGCGGAGCATTCAATAATAAACAATAATTCCAATAAAAATAAACCTTCGGGTAATTGCGCATGCGTCACCGCAGATACGGCAGCATTCCCCGTATCACTGGAAAGCACTAAATCCATGGCCGCAGTCACCAACGGGTGCTCCTGGGTCAAGAACTGCATATCTTCCCGCGCCAATGCAGTCTCGCGCTTGACGGTCACAGTCAGACCATCTTCAGTCAACATGGGGAAATGCGAAATCCGCAAATGTTCACTTGGCCACAAAATATAACAATCTTGCGAGTGCTGCTCGACGTCCACGCCGTAACAATCAAACAAGCTTTCCATATAAGGCCAAAGACTTGCTGCTTTTTCTTCGTGTTCAATTTGTGCAATCAAGGCATCTGCCTGTTCTTTACGGCAGGAGTTTAATTCCAGTAACTGATCGCGGCCTTGGTGCAATTGCTCTTCTACTGTAGCACTTAATGT
>SXIZ01000220.1 GCA_005779525.1 Methylococcaceae bacterium | reverse complement strand
GTGCAAGAATGGCATCTAACCACTGGCTTTAGCCATGCCTTGAGCGATAAAAATGAACTGAGTTTTTCTTTGTTGTATTCGCCTGCTAATAAGGTGAAAGGGACGAATCCGTTAAACCCCAGTCAAACTATTGAGCTGGAAATGTATCAACTGGCCTTTCAATTTGCGTGGTCGCATCGCTTTTGACGATGCTCGCGGTTGAAGGGTTTGCAGAACTAAAAGTGGAGCAATATGCAAAATTTTACCCCTTATTCGGCGCTAATTGGCGGCGCATTGATAGGCTTGTCAGCCGCGATACTGATGCTGTTCAATGGACGCATAGCGGGTATTTCGGGGATTTTGGCTGGCATTGTCACGCCAAAAGCGGGTGATGTTGCTTGGCGCTATTGTTTTATTGCAGGGTTATTACTCGGTCCATGGTTATTTGCCGCGTTTGGCTTGCCGCTGCCGGAAATCAACATTGCTGGTCCCTGGTGGCAGTGGTTGCTGGCAGGGGTGTTAGTGGGGTTTGGCACGCAGTTAGGTAGCGGTTGTACCAGCGGACATGGCGTATGTGGGCTGGCGCGCCTTTCGCTACGCTCGTTGACTGCAACGTTGACGTTTATGGGCGTGGCGTTAGTCACGGTATTTATCTTGCGGCACTTACTGTAACGTTCGGATAGCGCTTATGTTAAAAAATATTGTTGCCTTGCTCAGTGGAATCATCTTTAGTTTGGGCTTGGTGGTTGCGCAAATGGTCAATCCAGCCAAAGTCTTGGGCTTTTTGGATATTGCTGGCGATTGGGACCCCAGTTTGGCATTGGTGATGGCGGCGGCGTTACTCACTTTAGGCCTGTTACAGCATTTTTATATTTTTAAACGCACTGCACCGCTGTATGACGAACGCTTTCATTTACCCAAAAATGACGTTATTGATAAGCGTTTACTGCTCGGTGCGGCGATGTTTGGTTTAGGCTGGGGCATTATTGGATTTTGTCCTGGGCCTGCGCTTGTTGCGCTTAGCTTAAAACCTTTACCCGCACTGCTATTTATCAATGCCATGGGCTTGGGAATTCATCTCTATGGCTGGTATCGCCGTAGTACGGCCCCTGCAAACCCTTAAACCTAGAAAGAGCAGTTGAGTCCTATAAATTCCGTTCGTGCTGAGTTTAGTCGAAGCATGAGCGGAATTTATAGGACTCAACCATCGGGTGAAAGCTTGAAACACCGTCCATGCTTCGACAGTGCTCAGCACGAACGGTGCTTCAAGCTTTCAACTGCTCTTTCTAGGTTAAAATGTGGAGTATAGAGCATGAGTTGTTGTCACGATCCCACCGAACCCCCTAAAACCGACGATCATCGCTTGCTGCTACAGGAGCAGCAGTTATATGGCAATTTACTGCGGGATTTATTTGTCGAAGACCCAGAAAAATTAATGCTAAAACAATTGCGACAAGCCAATACCTACATACATGAGCTAGCTGCGTTAAACGCGCATTATGCCTCCGTGCGCAGCCAAGCGATTCAATTGCTGGATGCCAAGAGTATTGGGGTGCTGGAGCGGATTGTGGCTAAAGATGCTGGCAGCGAGATTGCTAGCGAGGCGCAACGTCGATTAAATGTATTGCGAGGAATGTAAGCTTTGATGTGGGAGATGCAGAAATCCTCCCAATTTTGCCGTGGAACTGGGCTAAGATTTGTAAACCTCTGTTGTTAAGTTTGTTGGGGTAACAGGTTTTGCTACATTGCCCTCAAGCGCATTTTCCTTCTGACGCAATTTGGCGTAACTCGTCAGCTGAAATGCGCACTATCTTCTCGTTTTCAATAATGACAACATGGGTTTGTGTTGCAATCGCAGTTTGTCGAGCAAGTGCCGCCGCCCTTTGCATGGCGGTCATTGACGCTCGAAGGCCAGAGTCTTTAGCAGTGGAAATATCCGCTGTGCTCATTTTTGTTCTCCCCATTCAAGTAATATAGGCACTCGGCCAGAATTGTCATATTTAGCCCAGGCATCAACCTCGGCTTTATAGTGTTGCTCAAAATTGCTTAAGCCTGCTACAAAGCGGCGACGAATCACGTCTTCAGGGATTTTATGCCCACCTTGCCGAACGCGCTCGGCTACACGGGCAATGGCAATTTCGACGTGGGATATTAGCAGAAAATACAAGGTGACGTGATATCCGTGGCTACGCCATTACCGAATATGCTTTAGGTAGTTCAGGCCGGATAGCGTCGTTTCAATGGCAAAGCTTTGTTCATGGTGTATGCAAGTTGCAATTTCATTTAGCATCAAACGTCCAGCCTTAATGGCCATAGCTTCAGGTGCAAAGGGTGATAAACCAGCGGCAATCAGATCAGCATTAATAAAGCGCGGGCACTGCGCTTCAAGGGGCAGAAATGAGCGAGCAAAGGTCGTTTTCCCTGCGCCATTGGGGCCAGCAAGTATGATGATTTTTTTAATCATCCCTCCACCTCGTTAGCTATGGATTCTGTCGCCGTTGGGTGGACAAAAAAATTATCCACCCAGTGCTAGGGCTGCAATTAAAGTGGCTAGGCTAAGTTAGCCATCCAACTTTTTATATTTAATACGATGCGGGCTATCCGCATCCGTACCTAAGCGGCGATGGCGGTCGGCTTCGTAATCGGCATAGTTACCTTCAAACCACACGACATTACTGTCACCTTCAAACGCTAAAATATGGGTCGCAATCCGATCCAAGAACCAGCGATCATGCGAAATCACTACGGCACAGCCTGGGAAGGCGAGCAAAGCGTCTTCAAGGGCGCGTAAGGTTTCGACGTCTAAATCGTTGGTCGGTTCGTCCAATAGTAAGACGTTACCGCCACTTTTGAGCAGTTTCGCTAAATGTACGCGGTTGCGTTCCCCACCGGATAAATGCCCGATGATTTTTTGCTGGTCGCCGCCTTTGAAGTTGAAGCGTCCCAAATACGCGCGCGAAGGGGTTTCGTATTTGCCGACGGTAATAATATCTAGGCCGTCTGACACTTCTTCCCAGACGG
>SXIZ01000219.1 GCA_005779525.1 Methylococcaceae bacterium | reverse complement strand
CCGCAGTATTTATCGGGAATAGCCCAACGGGGTGCGGCATGGATGCCGCACGATGGCAAAGGGGCAGGACGCCCCTTTTTGCCATCCCCCCGATAAATACGAGGAGCGCAAGACATCAGCGGTAACCGGGCCGCCTTTTCTTTGAGTACTTTCTTTTCGACTGCATGGATGCAGAAAGTAGAGCAACGCCGGGAGCAGTTGCCGAGGCGGAGCAAAAGAAAGTACTTCGCCGTCGGGTGCGAGAACCCGATTAGAAAAACGTCGTGGTAGCGACTCAGCATGATTATTTCTATGCTGAAGAAACGACCTGTGTAACATCAGTGACTAAGTATTCGCTCGTTTCTATCCACAAAACTCAGCGCCTGGAAAGCATAAATCTACCCGCGTGCCACCCTCTGGGCTGATGCGGGTCAAGCTGATCTGAGCTTTATGTAAGTCGGCTATTTCTTTGACTATGGCTAACCCCAGTCCACAGCCTTGTCCGTGGCTGCCCGCGATGCGGTAAAAGCGTTCAAATATCTTTTCACTTTCGTGTTCAGGAATGCCGATCCCATCATCAATCACGCTTAAAGCAGGCGTCGGATGAGGGGTTAATGCTACCAGAATACTGCCGTGTTCTCGTCCATAAATAATCGCGTTATCGATTAGATTGCTTAATAATTCACCTAGCAAAATTGCATCGCCTTGAACGATCACCGCCTCGCTAGGGCCATCAAAGCTAAGTTCAATTTTGCGTTGCCAAGCTTTAGGCACCGATTGCATACAGGCTTGGCGTACAATTTCGGTCAAATTGACATTGATAAGCTCATAGCTGCCGCTAATGGGTTCGGTACGCGCCAAGATCAAAAGCTGCGAGGTTAAATGCGACATGCGATCAGCGCTGTTTTGGATATGTTCTAAGGCAGGTTGCATGGCCGTAATATCTTCGGCGCGTAAAGCACGTTCTGCCTGTAGTTTTAAGCCTGCCAGCGGGGTGCGTAATTGATGTGCAGCGTTAGAGATAAAGCGCTGTTGCGTGGCAATGGCAGAAGCTAATCGACCCAACAAATCATTAATGGTGCTGATGAGCACTCGGACTTCGGTAAATACTTGCGCTTCTGGAATCGGGCGTAAATCTCTGGAGGAGCGTTGCGCAATTTCATTGGCTAAGGTGTGTAGAGGTTTTAAGCCTGTTTTGATGCCAAGGCGTAAATAAATGCTGACGAATATTACCAGCAAGGTCTGCGGTAATAAATCGGCGAGTAAAATATCCCACATCATGGTGCGCCGTTTTTTGAGGGTTTCGGCGACATACACATAAATACTTTCTGCATTGCTATGGGTTTTTATCACCATTAACACCACACGTACAGGTTCATCACGCATTTTGGCGTCAAAATAATATTCCTGGGTCCAGGATTCTTCTTGGATTTGCATTTCGGGGACTTGTTTATCCCCGGCCATTAAGCCTTGCTGGGTGGAGATAATTTTGAAATAAGTCTTATCGGTATCGTCCCAACGAAACATTTCCAAGGCAGCTGGAGGAAGTTCAACGATGAATTGCCCTTGCTGGACTTTAATTTCTTGGGCTAAGGATTTGGCGGAATCCAGTAACCAGCGATCATAGGCGCTGTTGACATAATGTAGCGTCACAAAATAGGACAACACCGTTTCTACGCTCATAAATAACAATAATGGGATAAATAAGCGTAATAAGATTTCTTTTTGTAAGCTGTGGGCTTTACGCGGCATCGGGTTTCTCCAGTAAATATCCCAAACCCCTGACGGTACGAATGTTGATTCTATAAGGTTCGAGTCGCTTACGCAGGCGGTGGATATAGATTTCGACCGCATTATCCGATAAAGCGTCATCATGTTCCGCCAGTCGCTGGGCAATGCGTTCTTTACACACGACGTTACCCAGTTGTAATAATAGAATTTCCAATAAACCGTATTCTCGCTCTGACAGTTGCAGCATGTCTTCTCCATTCAGTACTTGGTGCGAACGGGTATCAATCAATAGTCCGCCAAGTTGGATTTTTTGATTAAATCTACCGTAACAGCGTCGAATCAGGCCGTGAATTCTGGCCTCTAACTCGCGTAATTCAAAGGGTTTGGTTAAATAATCATCGGCCCCTTGTTCAATGCCACAGACACGATCATTTACACCATCACGCGCAGTTAATATCAATATGGGCAGATACAGTTTGCGTTTACGTAAGCGCCTCAGTAAGTCTAAACCGTCCATATCAGGCAAACCTAGGTCTAAGATTAACAGATCAAAATCCTGATGTTGCAAACAGGTTTCCGCTGCTTGTGCCGAAGTTGCGGGCGTGACGGCATAGCCAGACTGTTCCAAGGTATGGGTTAAGCCGTCGGAAAGCACGAGATCGTCCTCGATTAATAGTATTTTCATTTTAGTCCGTTAATGTAAAGGTTGCTGAAAGGTTACAGGGCTATAATTAAGTAGGTAATGTAAGTTGAAACAACACAGTTAGTCCTATCATAATCCCTGGGCTTTGCAGAATAGGGTTAAACCATTTGGGGAACGGAGCAGATGAGTAGTTTTTGCAATCAGAGGAGTTAATGCATGATTCATAAACATGTACAGTATTATTTTCGACATATTAAGGATGATCTTCCAGCAGGTATAGTTGTGTTTCTGGTGGCGTTGCCTCTGTGTTTAGGCATTGCTTTGGCTTCAGGCGCTCCACTGTTCTCCGGTTTGATTGCTGGGTTTGTTGGAGGGTTGGTGGTGTCTTGGTTAAGTGGGTCTCAATTAAGTGTCTCTGGCCCAGCGGCTGGTTTGACGGTAATTGTATTTAATGCTATTGAAACCTTGGGTAGTTTTCAAGGATTACTTTTAGCGGGTGTCTTAGCGGGTGTCTTACAAATCTTACTTGGTTACTTGCGGGCAGGTATTATTGGGGCATTTTTTCCGTCAGCCGTCATTAAAGGTATGTTGGCTGCAATAGGATTAATATTGATTATCAAGCAGATACCTCATGCGACTGGTTACGATAATCATTATGAGGGTGACGAAAGCTATATGCGTGAGACGGCCTCTTCTAGTTTTAGTGATTTGTTACAGGCTTTTCAAGGAGTGTCACAAGGTGCTATGGCTATTAGTTTAATAGCTTTAGGTATAATTCTGCTATGGGAAACTTCTTGGATTAAAAGGCGTAAATGGTTAAGTATGATTCCTGCACCTTTATTGGTGGTGATTTGGGGCGTTAGCTACAATTTTTTTACCCTGCAGTTTGCGCCTGAGTGGTCGGTTTCTGATGTGCATCTGGTTAAATTACCCGTCACTGAGCATCTGAGTGATTTTTGGGCTAATTTCATGTTTCCTGATTTTAGTTACTTTACAAATCCTAAACTTTATCAAGTCGCATTTACTATTGCAATCATCGCGAGCTTAGAAACCCTGTTGAGTTTGGAAGCAACAGATAAGCTTGATCCACTAAAACGAATTGCACCGACTAATCGAGAATTAAAAGCACAAGGTTGGGGTAATATTATTAGCTGTGCCTTAGGTGGATTGCCTATTACTGCAGTGATTGTGCGGAGTGCTGCGAATATTAATGCAGGTGGTAAAACCAGTTTGTCTTGTTTTTTGCATGGTTGTCTCTTGTTGAGTAGTGTGTTGTTTTTTGCGCAATATTTGAATTATATTCCGTTACCAGCGCTGTCAGCAATTTTGCTACATACAGGTTATAAGTTAGCTAAGCCAGCATTATTTATTGAGTTTTATACTAAAGGCATGAGCCAGTTTATTCCGTTTTTAATGACTGTGGTCGTCATTCTCCTTACTGATTTACTGATAGGTATTTCGTTGGGAATGGTCATCGGGCTGTTTTTTGTTTTAAAAACAAATTATTCGGCAGCGATTAGTTTGGTAAAAGTGGATGATCGCTGGGTATTGTCGTTTAATAAAGATGTGTCATTTCTAAATAAAGCGTTACTTAGAAAATGTATATTACAAATTCCTGAAAATAGCATTGTGGTGGTGGATGCGACTAAAGCCCATTTCATAGATCATGATATTTTAGAAACCTTGGAGGATTTTCTGTCTACCGCGCCCGATGATAATATTCATGTAGAAATTACCGGACTCTATGATAAAGAGGAGATCAAACAGCATGATTCCTTGACGATCTTAAATAAACTTAGAGTCGCAAAATTGGCATAACGGTAAGCAGTCACTATGAAACAAATTAAGCGTGACCCAACGATATTTGCTACTTTAAAATATGATATTCCAGCCAGTGTGGCGGTATTTTTGGTTTCCGTGCCGCTTTCACTGGGGATTGCGCTGGCTTCGGGCGCACCATTATTTGCTGGGTTATTGACGGGGATTATTGGTGGTTTAGTGGTTGCCCCGTTGGGCGCTTCATCTATAGGGGTGAGTGGCACGGCCGCAGGATTGGCGGTGATCGCTCTAGCAGATATTAAAGCCTTTGGTTTTAATGGGTTTCTGTTGACGGTGCTGATAGCTGGAATAATCCAAATTATTTTTGGTTGTCTGCGCGCAGGCGTCATTAAATACTATTTTCCGTCCTCAGTGATTAATGGCATGCTCGCAGGGATCGGGGTGATTATCATGCTCAAGCAAATTCCGCATGCCATGGGCTACGATGCGGATTACGAAGGTGATATGAGTTTTGTGCAGGCCGATCATTACTCCACGATAACTGAATTAGGGCATATGTTGAGCTTTAGTTCGATGGGGGCCATCACGATAGCGTTAGCGAGCTTGGCGGCATTATTGATCTGGGAGCGATTTTTGCTGGGAAGTCAACGCTGGATGCAGTTGTTTCAAGGACCGTTGATCGCCATTAGTGTCGGCATTTTAACTGCCGAATTATTAGCTGCCTACTGGCCGGAGTATGCCTTAAAAAGTGAGCATAGGGTCAGCTTACCTGCGTTGAACACCTTACCTGATTGGCTGCAACAATTGCAGTTTCCTGATTATAGCCAGTTAAGCAATCCGGCAATTTATCTGGCGGCGATGACCTTGGCGGTGGTGGCAAGTCTAGAAACTTTGTTATCGGAAGAAGCCATAGATAAATTGGACCCGGACAAAAAGATTACCTCCAGTGATCGTGAACTAATTGCACAAGGGATAGGCAATATTTGCTGTGGTTTGTTAGGTGGCTTGCCTTTAACCCAAGTTATTGTGCGTAGTTCGATTAATATCCAGTCGGGCGCGCGCAGCAAAGTAGCGGCATTTATCCAGGGCTTACTGATTTTATTGACCATCCTCTGTATACCCGAGATACTCACTACGATTCCCTTAGCGAGTATTGCCGCGGTGCTGCTGGTCACGGGCTATCGCTTATTACAACCAACTGTGTTTGTCAGTATGTATCACGCGGGCTGGTACCATTTTTTGCCCTTCTGCGCGACAATTTTGGGCTTAGTATTTTTTGATATGCTCACTGGGATTGCCATCGGCTTAACGATTGCATTATTTGCAATCTTGTTAGAAAACTCCCGTAGTGCGTTTTACTTTAATCAATTTCACATTGGCAATAAAACCATAATTCGGTTTGCTGAACATGTGTCATTTCTGAATAAAGCCAATATTCAAGGCATATTGAAACAACTGCCTAGAAAAGCGGAGGTCGTCATCGATGCGACCCGCGCGAAATATATCGATTATGATGTGTATGAAATTATTCAAAACTTTAAACAAGATGCTAAGCGTAAGAAAATCAAACTGACCATCGAAAATCTCAGAGGATTCGGTGCGTTACCGCCGTTACAAAATGTCCGAGCGCATGACTATTACTCACAAAAATCGCTGTCACCCGCCAAGGCACTGAATATTTTGAAAGAAGGCAACCAGCGTTTTGTTAATAACTTAGAATCCAATCGTAATCTTTTGGAGCAAATCAACGATACCCAAGAAAATCAATTTCCGATTGCCATTATCTTAAGTTGTATTGATTCTAGAACTTCCGTGGAATTAATTTTTGATTTAGGTTTAGGGGATGTTTTCAGTGCTCGGGTGGCGGGCAATGTGATTAATGACGATATTTTGGGCAGTATGGAATATGCCTGTAAAGTGGCTGGAGCTAAACTGATAGTGGTGCTGGGACATTCGCATTGCGGCGCGGTAAAGGGAGCATGTTCAGGCGTTGAAATGGATCATTTAACGGGCTTATTGGCCAAAATCAAACCCGCGGTCAATAGTGTGCGTGAAGAACATGAAGCCGGGCCTAAATTAGATAAAGAACAATTAGTGCAAAAAGTGGCGGTCAAAAATGTCAAACTTGCCGTCGAACAAATCAGTGCCAGAAGCCCAATTCTGGCGGCTATGTTAGAACATGAGGAGATCGATATCCTTGGGGCGATGTACGATATTGAAACTGGACGCGTGCGCTTTTATGACAAAGATTAACCGTTTGCGACTTCGTGGTACTTGAGCGGCTGTAAGCCCCTCTGAGACCTTTTCGGTCTCAGAGGGTAAGCTATTGTTGAGGCTTATACGCCAAAAGATTGATCTAACAATGCGTTGTCCAATTGGCCTGCACGGAAACTTTTGCCCGATTCCACGGCAGTGACAATGACGCTTGCCGGGCTAAATAGCATGGCGTCGACTTTAAAGAAATCGTAGTTATAGGCTTTAAAAATTTCTGCAAAGGGTTTGCCGTAATCACTTGAGGTCGAGCTAGGTAACGCAAGGGCTAATTTTTCAGCATCGGCGTCATTACCTTTGACAAAGATATGCACTTGGCCTGCAAATAAAATAGCATCGTTCGTACGTCCCATCGCTTTGACAAAATTGGGGTGTGGTGGGCACACGGGTGCGCTGCCACTGCCATCAATAATGTTCTCTAATGGGAAATGCAAAGCATGTGCTTTGTGCATAGCCACTTCCAAAACCCGCGCCACAACTTGGACGCCACCAGCTAAGCTGCTGGTGGGCGTAACGATGATGGTCAATTTGCTAGGATCAATTTGGCAAGCAGTGGCGATTTTTTCGACAATTTCAATTGGCGGAATCGCATCATTTTCGATGACTAACACAGCCGCATCGGCGTGATCTTGATAACCCAGTTCTTTGTATAATTCTTCTACCGGTTCGCGCTGATTTTCTTTGATTTTGGAGGCTAAGGCGCGTGCAGGGCCTGAACCTAAGGCATAGTATTTTTCATGCGACAAACTCCAGCCAGCATATTGACTACCTAGGCAGGCCAGTACCGGATTGCTGCTATGCACATTGACGCTGAGCGGCCAATGCGTTGTATACGGGCTATGCGTCAGGGTGACGGTTCCGAGTCCACCCATGCAGATTTCTGCAATGATACGTCCGGCTTCTAAACCACCGGGCACATTGATACCAGCGTCAATCACGGTACTGCCGTTAGTCAATTTTTGCACAGCGACACGGTATTTCGCGGCGTTAGTTATCAGGTCGCTTACTAAGGGTTGAGTTAAAGTATTAACGCTGCTTGCAAATTCCATAATGTTTTGTACCTGTTGAACTTGGAGTAAAATTTTGTGTTGTAAAGCATGTAAGTCTGCATGGATGCCTGCTGGACTTTCGGCGTGGGCAATCATACTGCATATCGGCTGGCCTGCGCTAATTTTTGCAGAATTTTGCGGTAAATCCACACAAGCCGCTGGCCAGATAAACTCTGAGGGTATCTTTAAGTCAGTTGGCGCATAGATAATTTGATAAGCCTGATTTTGTTTTACTTGGGGGACTTGTTGAGGCAGTAGGCCTTGACAGGCTTCTATATGCAGTTTTAGCAGTGTGGGAGCATATAGCTGCATACTGGCTGGGGGGCGAGGATTGATTTCCAGAACTAGGCAGGCTTGCCCATCCCAGATAAAATCCAAGGAATTTAAGCCGTGTAAGTTAAATGCAACAGTGAGTTGTGTTACCCATTGCGTTACTAGCTGGCGTTGCTCCGTGGGTAAATCCAGGCTATTCATAATCCCCGAGAATAAAAAGGGCTGTGATGCCGAAGGCTGACACCATTGGCTATTAAATCCCAGGATTAAAGCGTCTTGTCCATTTGTAAGAAACAGCACCGATGCTGGCGTTCCAGGGTGGTAGCGTTGCCAATAGACATTGTGGTTAGGCGAGCTATCTTGTAGGTAATTAATGTTTTGACCACCGCAGCCATGCTGTGGTTTGCATAACCAGTGGTCACGGTGCGTAGGCGGAGCAAATTGCGTGCAGGGGAAGGGGATGTCAGCGGACTGGAGTTGCTGAAAAAAGTGGCGCTTATTATTGAGGCGCTTTAAACAGCTCGGGGAATTGCCCCAGAGGGGGAGGTGCTCTGTTAAATAGTTTAGGCAGTCGAGTTGTGTTTCTAATCCACTGCCATAAACAACCCCTGCCACTGAAAATTGCTTAAGACAGTCGTCAAGTGCGGGCTTGAGGGCGGTTAACCCTAGGGTTTTTAGGTGCCAATGCGCGTGTGCCAAGGTTTGGGTATCGCGATCTGCGTATAAATCCATCACTAAGGGAATAAGCCCGCTTTGCCTCGCGGCCTGTGCCAACATACGTCCAGAGTTGGCGACAATCAGCAGGTAAGAGTGAATGGCTTACTCGCTTAACTTGCATGCATGTTGAGCGTTGCGCCTCGATTACAGGCGCTGACCAACATAAAACTAAGATGCGGCTCGTTGGCAAACTGTAAACGTGCTTGCTCTAGCAATGCTGCACTGCTGTCCAGTCCATCCACAGCACAAAAGCCCGTCGGTCCCCAAGAGGTTTGACCGATAGCCACCGCACCATGCGCGGCTAACCAATGCATCGCTAAGGCGACTTCCTGGCTGGTAAACACCCCGCCTTGGATGCTGGCAAAATGCTCGCCTACCGCATTTTGTAAACGCGTAATACTGTCGCCAAAGAGTGTGATGTCGTTTTCCGCTAAGGCGGGTAAGCCCTGCATCAATAGCAAATAACACAGGCGCTCTGCTTCACTGCGCGGAAAGGGCGGGAGTTCGCTAAACGCTTGCAGTTCTTGTTGCCCATGCAGTCCCTGGCCGCGTTGGTCAAAGACCAGGATAAAGCGCCAGTCGTCAGGTATGGCAAACTGCATCAGGAGCGGTGGAATAATGGTTTTTTCTCCCCGTCCTCCGTCGACCACTAAACCGCCGTGTTCAAACACCCCAATTCCAATCCCCGAACGTAAGCCCCTGTCCATGACCGCTGCAATTTCGCGTACGCTTAACTCTAAGTGATAAAAAGCGTTTAGGGCAGCACCAATCGCTAAGGCCATTTGGGTGCCGGAGCCTAAGCCTACGTGTTCTGGAATCGCAGATTCAATCACGAGTTTGACATTTTCACTCACCCCAAACGCACTGCAAAATTGACGTAAACACTTTTGTGCGCGTGCGGCTGAAGGGCCGATAACCTCCGGGTGTGAGGCTGCGCTGACGCTAATGCGGGTTTGGAGTTCATTTAAAGCAACGCCAATACTGCCAAAATGCCGTCCTAAGGAACCGCTTAAATCGATAAAGCCCATGTGTAAGCGGGCGGGTGCCGCTACAGAAATGCTAGTAGATTGATATTTCAAGATAAAACTAATGCTAGATTTTGGTAAGGCCGGAATTATAGCCTATTCAGGGTGCTCAAGGGTATTGTGTGCTCAGGTTTTCTAGAAATTGCAACAAATCTGGATACTCGGCATGCGCTAAGCTTGCAGCGGCTAAATTGCGTGGCAGCGAAGGAATATAGATGGCTTGCGCCCCCGCCCGCGATGCCGCTAAGATGCCTGGGTAAGAATCTTCTAATACCAGGCAGGTATTTATGTTGCACTGCAGAATTTCAGCGGCTTTAAGAAAGATATCGGGGTAAGGTTTAGGCTGTGTGACGTGTTCGCGCCCTAAAACTACGGCAAAGCTATCTTGCAGACCCGCAAATTCTAAACAGGTGATTGCTTTTGCTTGCGGGCTATTGGTCGCCAAACAATACGGGACTTCCCTAGCATTTAACCACTGCAAGACTTCAGGTGCGCCCGGTTTAACTGCGATACCGTCCAATTTCGCTTGCTGCAGCCAAAAGTCATTACTTAAAGCGGCAAAACCTGCTAAATCAAAATCGCTTCCATAATGCTGCATGAGTAATTCTGCAATAGCTGGATAGGCGAGCCCGCAGACTTCTGCTTCAAATGCTGTGTGTAAGTCATAGTTCATGTGATCCAGTGCTTGACGCCAAGCATGGATATAGGTGCTTTCGGTATCTAGCAGTAAACCATCCATGTCAAAAATAACGGCGTTAAACGCTAAAATATTATTCATTAGCATGCAGCACTTTAATATATTCGCCCGGTGCTTCCCGGCTGGAACCGACAACTAAACGTTGTTCGCCCTGGTGGTTGACTTCCAGGTGCCCAGCCGCTTCAATCCATTCTCCTGCAAGGGCTTGTCCATTATAGGTCGCCGTAAAACAGACTAGCTGAGGAATATCAGATAAAGCTAAACTATAGACCGCAGGGTAGTGAAACGCTTGCTCAGCGTTCAGGACTTGGGCTTGAATGCAGCGTGGGCCAAGTTTACGAAATGTTTGATCTTGCGTCTCGACTGACGGCGTCACTAGGCTAATATCCACTTTGCGCCCGTGAAAGATAAATTTATTGCGTTTACGCTTTTCATGCCAGCAATATTCAGCAAACGATAATTCGCAGCCCCGGCGCGCATAGGCTTCTAACCAATCGTGCATGCTCAGGTCTTGAAACTGACCTTGGGCGATCAAGCTGTCGATGCTGCGCCGCGTTTGCTGAAAAATATCGGCATCGTAAATCACCAAATCAATATCTGAACTCGCTTGCTGAAACCCGGGTAATAGTGATCCGGTCACGCCCAGTGCATCTTGTGGAACGTCGTGGTCGATCAATAACCGAACCGCGGCTATGCAATCTTGCAATACGGGATCGTCTGTAGGGGAGCGTAACAATGTGCCTAAGCGATGGCGAGGTTGCCAGTGTTGGCTGACATCAGCTACGGGAACCGCATGACAATCAGCGTCCATGCGCTGCGAATGGAAATGATAGTGGGGGAATTTTTGGGTTAATAGTTGGTTGGCTTGCTCGGTGTTCTGTTTTTGCCAGCCGTTGCCTAAGTTGGCATAGCGTAAAAAACAGCAGACTTTTTGCTCTTCTAATCCGGCAGCAATGACCGCAAACACCAAGCCATCATGGGTTGCGATAAAATCCTTAGCTTGAAACATTCGATAAATACGCCTCTACGCGGTTGCGTCCATTCGCTTTGGCAAGGTACAGTGCGCGATCCGCCGCATTAGTCAATTCCATACAGTTTTTAAATTGTCCCTGATAGGTTGACGCCCCTAAACTAATGGATACATAGTCATGTACGCGTGAACTTTTATGCGGGATTTGGCGATGATGTAAACCGTCACGAATTTTTTCGGCAATGTTGCGCGCTTCATTTAAATCGGTTTTAGGTAAAATCACGGTAAATTCTTCGCCACCGTAACGGCAGGCTAAATCGGTAGGGCGCTTGGAAGCCGAAGCAATCACGGTGGCCACCGAACTTAAGCAATCATCACCTGCCAAATGCCCATAGGTATCGTTATACAATTTAAAATCATCAATATCACCGATGATCAGTGATAGTGGTGCTTTCTCGCGTTGTGCGAGTAGAAATTCGCGTTTCAGGCTGTCATCAAAGTAACGTCGGTTGGCGAGTCCAGTCAGCTGATCATACAGTGAAAGATAGCGTAAAGTATCGTTGAGTTTTAACAGTTCGTTTTGGGTCGCTTGTAACTTTCTACGCATTAAGTAAATGCGTTCCATCGCGGTAATTTGTAACCCTAAATGCAATTGATTAATCGGCTTGGTTAAAAATGCGTCACCGCCCGCTAGAATGCATTTTTCATAGGATTGATCATCCGTTTGGGTGGTGAGAAAGATAATCGGAAACCAATCATCTTTTTTGAAATCCCGTATGGCTTTGGTGGTACTAAAACCATTCATGCCTGGCATTTCTACATCCATCAAAATTAAGTCTATGGGATGATGTTTAACGTATTCTAGAGCTTCTTCACCTGTCTCCGCATGGATAGCGGTATAGCCCAAGTTTGCTACACATTCTGCAACTAATTTTCGGATGGATCGGCTATCGTCGACTATTAAAATTTGCATGGTACCCATATTAAAATCCTTTGAAATGCCAATATCTGCGTTTCAAGCAATAATCTCATTAAGGTTAGTTTACACTATAAAATGCTTAGTGCTGTTGCAGCGAATGAAGTTAAATGTCATCTGCAACCCAGACATTAGGGTGCTAGCAGCTAGATAATACTTGGGCTGCAGTAGGGAACTAAGATTTAAGATCTAGTGTCTAGGTTAGAGCGTATTTTTAATGCTGCAAAACAATAACTGGTTAATTAACACTGTATAACAAAAAATAATTAAAGTGATGCTGTGCAAAATTTCGGTTGAAAAGCAAAGCTGAATCTCCTATGCTCAGAGGCATTTAATTCGGTATTTTGATTGCATCTGTAATTCTCTTCAACACCTTACACTGGAAGCGCGATGAAAATAGGTATCCCTAAAGAAATTCATAGCGGCGAACGGCGCGTCGCAACCACGCCTGAAGCCGCTGCACACATTATCAAACTGGGTTTTAGCGTTGCAGTTGAAAGCGGCGCCGGACTGGCGGCTGACATCAGCGATGCGGATTATCAAAAAGCTGGCGTTGAGATCATTGCCGATCCCGCAAGTTTATGGCAACAATCCGATTTGATACTTAAAGTCCGAGCACCGGAGTATCATCCCGCTTTGGCTGTCGATGAAGTGGACTTATTAAAAGCCGATGCCAATTTAATCAGTTTTATTTGGCCAGCGCAAAACGAAGCGTTAATGCAAAAGCTTGCCGCCAAGCCCGTCACGGTTTTGGCAATGGACAGCGTGCCACGCATGTCGCGAGCACAGAAAATGGATGCCTTAAGTTCTATGGCTAATATCGGTGGCTATCGTGCGGTCGTGGAAGCGGCACAGCATTTCGGTCGCTTTTTTACGGGTCAGATTACTGCTGCGGGCAAAATTCCCCCAGCAAAAGTACTGGTCATTGGCGCCGGAGTTGCGGGGCTTGCCGCAATTGGGGCGGCCAAAAGTATGGGGGCCATTGTACGTGCCTTTGATACCCGTCCAGAAGTGAAAGAACAAATCGAGAGTATGGATGCTGAATTTTTGCTGTTAGATTTCAAGGAGGAAGGTACGGGCGTGGGGGGCTATGCTAAAACTATGTCGCCTGAATTTATCGCCGCAGAAATGGCCTTGTTTGCAAAACAGGCATTAGAAGTCGATATCATTATTACCACCGCTTTGATCCCCGGTAAGCCCGCGCCCAAATTAATCACTGCCGACATGATTAAATCCATGAAAGCGGGGAGTGTCATTGTCGATTTAGCGGCGGAACAAGGCGGTAATACTGAGCTCACCCAAAAAGATCAAGTCGTAGTCGAACACGGGGTGACGATTATTGGCTATACCGATTTACCCAGTCGGATGGCAAATCAATCCAGTCAGTTATATGCGACCAATATTCGGCATTTATTAACTGACCTGACTCCCAATAAAGACGGGATCTTAAACGTCAATATGGAAGATGAAGTGATTCGGGGGGCGACAGTGATTAAGGCGGGTAAAGTCACCTGGCCACCCCCGCCCCCGACCTTATCCGCCAAGCCAGCGGCATCGGCAAGCGCGACCCATGTTCCCGCGCCACCGCCTGCACCGCCCACTTTAGTACAACAATTATTACCGTTGCTGATCGCTGGGGCCGTATTATTTGGCATTGGTGCAGTCGCGCCGACCACCTTTATGGCGCATTTTACCGTGTTTGTACTGGCGTGTTTTGTGGGGTATCAAGTCATTTGGAATGTTACCCCGTCACTGCATACCCCGTTGATGAGTGTGACTAACGCGATCAGTGGCATTATTGTGATTGGAGCCCTGGTGCAGATCTCTACTCCCGATGTGCATATTGCATGGATTGCCTTTGCGGCGGTGTTGTTAGCGTCCATCAATATCGTTGGTGGCTTTTTGGTTACTCGGCGTATGCTGGAAATGTTCAGAAAATAAGGAGTTAATGATGTCTCAAAGTCTTGTTACGATGTCGTACATCGTTGCCACCATTCTGTTCATTTTAAGTTTAAGTGGGCTGAGTAATCAGGAAACCGCACGCCGTGGCAATTACTACGGTATGCTCGGTATGACTATCGCGATTTTAGCGACGGTTTTCAATGGGAGTGTGAATGCCTTTGCCTTGTTATTAGGGGCTTTAGTTTTCGGCGGTGCAATAGGTGCTCGCGCCGCCATTAAAGTGGAAATGACGCAAATGCCGGAATTAGTCGCGATCATGCACAGCCTAGTGGGTTTGGCAGCGGTCTTAGTTGGCTATGCAACTTTTCTCGATGTGGGTAATCATTTACAAGGTGTCGAAAAAACTATTCACGAAGTCGAAATTTATTTAGGCATCTTAATTGGCGCGGTGACTTTCTCCGGCTCCGTGATTGCCTTTGGTAAGTTGAGTGAAAAAATCAGCGGAAAGCCATTATTGCTTCCAGCGCGGCATTGGTTAAATCTACTGTTGTTAATTGTGGCGCTGGTCTTAGGCGGGGTGTTTTTACAGCAAACCGCGCAAGGCGAGGGTTTAATTCCGCTGGCAATTATGACCGCTATCGCGTTGCTGTTTGGTATCCACATGGTGATGGCTATCGGCGGTGCCGATATGCCCGTGGTGGTGTCTATGCTGAACAGTTACTCTGG
>SXIZ01000218.1 GCA_005779525.1 Methylococcaceae bacterium | reverse complement strand
GATTTCTGCTGTGCTATCCATTCTTGTTTGTATGCGGGCGTGGCTAGGAGTAAAAGTTAAAAATAACGGCTAGTCTAACAGGGAGACTTTGATACGGGTTAACCAAAGTGAAACGAACAAGTTACTGGATGATATTTTGCTTATTTTTTAAAAGTCTGCTGTTTCTAAAAATACCGAGCATTCACCCAGAAATGTACGGCAATACTTGCGAAATAGCCCAATAAAATTATCGGCATCCAGCGCATATGAAAGCCAAAAGTGTAACCTTCTTTAATTTTTCCCAGTAAGCCCACGCCTGGGGCAGATCCAATAGCTAATAAACTACCGCCGACGCCGAGGGTTAAGGTTAATAATAGCCATTGTCCTACGGGCATATCAGGGTGCATGCTTAGTACCGCAAACATCAACGTACCGTTATCGATAAATGCTGAAGATAATCCAATCATAATATTCGCCAGGGTTGGATTGGTTTCATCAAACAATAAATGGGCAATGGCATCCAGATACCCAATAAATCCCAGCGCACCGATGATCATCATCGCGCCATAGAAAAATAGTAAGGTATCCCATTCAATATTGCCGACGTTTTTAAAGACATCAAAATCTTGTTTGCCATGCTCATTAGGTGCCTCCATACCAAAGAATTTGTAGACATGCGCAAAATCACTTTTTTCCTCCTGCACGGTCATGGTCAGGTAATAACTAAAAAATTGTAATAATGCTAAACCTGCCATCATGCCCGCCGCAGGGGGCAGTTCTAGGAATACATTGGAAAATACCGTGATGATCAGGGTGATAATAAACAGTAAGATAATGCGTTTACTGCCACGCTTAAGTTCTATTTTTTGGCTGGATGCCGCTGGTGTGGCTTGAGGCACAGCAAAATGCATGCAAAGGGCAGGGATTAAAAAATTAACTAAACATGGTAATGCCAGCGCAAAAAAGTCAGCAAAATGTAGAATCTTATGCTGCCAGACAAAAAGGGTAGAAATACCACCCAGCGGGCTAAATGAGCCGCCAGCATTGGTGGCTATGACGATATTAAGACAGGCTAAACCGATAAATTTTGGATTTTTTTTGCCTACTGCCGCAGCGACTGCCCCCATCAGTAACGCAACGGGTAGCCCACTAATCACGGTAGAAAATAGAAACGCCAAGCCACCTGTTATCCAAAATAGCTGGCGATAGCTAAATTGTCGCCCTAATAGCCAAATTCTCAGTGCATTAAAAATACCGCGTTCTTCCATGGCATTTAAATAGGTCATGGACACTAAGATAAATAATAATAGTTCTACGTAGGCCAGTAAGTTGCTTTCAAACGCCAGGGCGGCCGTTTTGGCCTGTCCGTCCAGGGCATAGGCTATACAAATGGCAAACCATATTATGGCTGCGCCCAAGACCATGGGTTTAGACTTGGGGAGATTAATCACATCCTCCGCCATGGCTGCGACATAGGCCAACACTGTCACCGCAATCGCAAAATAGCCCACAAAATGATGAGCTAGGTCTAACGCGACGGGGGCGAATGGACTCCCGGGAGGAAGGTCATTCGCCAGCGCCAGATTAGGCAGTAAAATGAGCATTAAAATAGCGATCATCTGCATTCCTTTTCTCGTTAAGTTATGCACTCAGGCTGTCGAGCCTTAGGCAGGTTTCAGTGGTGTTAAGCCAGTTTAGGTAGATCGTTTAATGCTGTAGGACTCTCATTCACAGCCAAGCGATAGCCAACACCGACTTCGGTCAGTAAATATTTTGGACGGGCCGGATCTAACTCCAATTTATGCCGGAGTTGCCCCATATATATTCGCAAATAATGACTATCCTGAATGTGTTCAGCTCCCCAAACGGTTTTTAACAAGTGTCGGTGGGTAAGGACTAAGCCTGCATGACGTACAAGCTGTGCCAGCAGGTTATATTCAATGGGCGTTAAATGTACTTCTTGATTGGCAAGTGAAACCCGCCGTTGCGCGAGATTGACTGTTAATTCGCCGCTGACAAAAACATCATGCAGCGTACCTGAGCGCCGCGCGCGCCGCAGCAATGCCAGTAAGCGCGCGTTTAATTCGCCATTACTAAATGGCTTGGTCAGGTAATCATCCGCACCGGCTTCCAGAGCGGCAATCTTGTCAACTTCCAGGCCGCGCGCCGATAGAATGAGGATTGGGATTTCCGAATATTGGCGGATGTGTGTGATCACTTCAATGCCATTCATATCCGGTAAGCCTAAATCCAGAATCACCATATCAGGAAATTGCTGGCGTAAACTTTCAAGTCCAGACTGGGCGTTTTTGGCTTCAGTGCAAGCCCAGCCATTTAAGGTAAGATTGGATTTTAAGAATCTTCGGGTTTGTAAATCATCTTCGATCAGTAAAATCAGAGCGTCGGGTGAGTTCATTTCAAGTCGCCCTCGCGCCAGTGGATAAGTGGGGCAGGGTGTAACGGTAGACTGAGCGTAAAGCATGCCCCGCCTTCGGCACGATTGTCGGCAATGATCTCGCCTTGATGAGCTTGCATAATGCTCCGGCAGAGCGCTAATCCTAAACCAATACCATGGGTCGAACTTTCGGCATGGAAGCGATAAAATTTTTCAAAAATATCGCTGGTGTGGTTTTCTGGTACGCCGGGTCCAAAATCTGCAACCGATAAGCTTAGCGTGTTATTAGCAACGGTCGCGTTAATGTCAATGGGGCTGCCTGCAGGGGTATATTTGGCAATGTTTTCGAATAAATTGATCAATACTTGCTGTAACAGCACCCCGTCTACCCAAATCAGCGGTAAATTTTCGGGTAAATCGATTTTTATGTCGCGGAGTTCTAAAACTTTTTCCATACGCGCTAACGCACCGCCAATGATTTCTTCCAGGGCATACCATTCACAATGCAATACCAGGGTGCCTTCAGCCAGTCTTGCCATATCAAGAATCTTGTTCATTAGCTCGGACATGTGTTGCGCTTCATCTCGAATCACTTTATGAATCTCAGTCCTTTCTAATTCCGCAAGCTGGTAATTTTCGATGACCGTGTTCGTCGCACCGATAATTCTGGTTAACGGGGTGCGTAAATCATGAGATATGGCGCTGAGTAAGGAGTTGCGCGAAGCTTCTGCTTCCGCTTGCAGCAGCGCTGAACGAGCTTGCGCGGCGAGATACAAGCGCTC
>SXIZ01000217.1 GCA_005779525.1 Methylococcaceae bacterium | reverse complement strand
TTGGGTTCATAACAGTTTGATTGTACATAGAATCTTTTGGTCGATTGCTATTTTCATCAAACTTGTTAATTCGATGATATTCAAGCAACAAAGATTTTAGGCGGCACTCAATCGCAATTCCACCGAAATGAAAAATTGCAATTGTATGATTTTGATTTCTGGGCATGGCAAAAATATCATTTCTTCTTGCTAAATAAGAACCTGCAAAGTCTTCCATAGATATAATGTTTTTAGAATAAAAAATCACTCCTAGCAGCTTAAGTTGAATTGCTGTTTTTTGCAACCCATGCCCTAATAACTCTTCTAATCATTGCAAATTTACTGCGTCCACTTATTATCAATTCAATATTTCAAATCACCAAACCTCTGGATCAGACCTTGTCATCAAGCATAATTAGTCAAACTGTCAGGTCGCCATCCATTCGATTTCTGTCTCTAATAACGTTAATGCAGCAGTCTGTGATTAGCAGAAAACGAATAATGATAACTTTTGCACAAGCCTAGTTATTGTGCTGCTCAACTATTCAGCCGTGTTGTGTATAAAATGCTGATTTTTATAAACAGAAGCTGTATTAATTTCCAGACCTGGTTCCAAATCGCCATACTTGCTTTTGCTCCATCTCGGCAATTACTCAAGTAGACGAGTTACCATCTACCTATGTCGAATAAAGGTATTCAATTTAAAGGCTGGTCGATTCCCGCTGAGGTCATAAGCTTTACTCAGCTACAAACGCAGCAATTTTACGCGCTAAGGCGTCCACGCCGCGCTGTGTGACGCGTTCGTGGTTGCCTTTGAGTTCGATAGCAAAGTCTGTTGATTTTGCTTGTGGTTTCACTGGAATCACATGCGCCAGCAGATAGGAAAACAAGAAACTGGGTTTGCTGTGTTGGCCGACGACTATCCAATCCGTAACATAGCGTTCGCCCAGTTTTACGGCTAGGTCATTAAAGCGATACAGGTAACCAAAGCTGGCATTGGCTTGCAATTGTGCTTGTGGCGGAATGTGAATAATCTGGTAATCACCTTGGCTTAGCAGGGCGTGTTCTAGCAAGGGCTTAATGGAGGCGGTGCGCAGCTTTTCTTGCACTGTATTGGGGAGTGAGGTGATATCATGCAATTCAAAATCTAGAATGGCAATACGGGTTTGTGCAGCTGCGGGAAGTATAAAAATCAGCCACATAAACAGTATGCGTAGGGTAAACATAAGCTCGCTCCTGAAGAAAAGTAATAGGGCGGTTATTGCAGTTGTTTTAAGTATAAGTTTTGAAAATCTTCCAAGCTTAAGGTGGCGATGCAATTTAAATGGTCATCTAAAATCTCATACAAGACTCCATCACAGCCACGAATACTAAAAAACACGATGGTGTCTTCAGCTCCACCGCCTTCGCGATGCGGCGTTTCACTGGGTTCACTGGAGGTATAGCTACCGAGGGCACGGACTTCTTTGAGGCTGCCATCGGGGTGATAAATGCGATGTTCACCTTGTAGCACCCAGGTCTTGTTTAGCACTTGATGTCTATGTAAAACAATGCTTTGCTGCGCTGCAAATTTGAATAATACGTCAATAATGTTGTGGGTGGTATCGATATCGAGAATACTGTAGTGTAAATGCTCTATCCCTGTTATGGTTTGCCAGGCGACGAGTTCAGAATTAAAAGACGTAGTTGACATAAAAATCTCCGGTGTTGTTAAGTGGTTAGCATTGCCGAGCATGCTGGCAGTGTAATCCTCGCGACTGGGGCTGTAAGCCGATATTTACCCGCTGAACTCGGGCAATTTGCCCGTGATGACTGGCTTCCCTAGGCAGGTTGTTGGGGGACTTTTATAATGCAGCACACTCCTGTTCGTTTACCGCAGCCTATGAATCTTCAAATCCATTTAGTTTCACGCATCACCCTGGTCGCGCTGCTTTGTCTTATGGCCTCAACGAGCTATGTTTTATGGCTTAATGGTCAGCAAGCGCGGGAGCAGGTGCTCAAAACCAGTGATTCTTTGGTTAGGCAATTAGAGTTACAACTCTGGCGTAAAGCCGCGGGTTTTAATCAGTCGAGTCAGTTTCCAGATTTTGAACTGTGGAAGCTGACCAGTAGCGTGCCGGGCATGTGTGTACATTTTGCGGGTAGTGATGGCTTAGCTCGTGGTTTGTGTACTGGCGCCAGTCAGGTTCTGAGTGAGTATCCGACTGCATTTGAGCTGCTTTATCGACGTTTATTTGCTCCCGGGGGTGCAATAACGCGTGCCATTATTTATCAAGGGCAGCGTTATGGGGATTTGAGTATTACTTCCAGTGCCGAGATGGAAATGATGGCCGCATGGAATAATATCCGGCAATTATTGGGACTGGCTACCTTGACGGTTGTTGCGGTTTGCCTGTTAGTTTACTTAAGTATCAACCGTGCATTACGCCCGGCCGGGATTATTGTTGCAGGCTTGGAACGTTTGCAACAGGGAGATTTGGACGCGCGGCTGCCAATGTTTGAATTACAGGAGTGGCAACGTACCGCTTTGGCGATTAATCAACTGGCGGCTAGTCAGCAGCAGTTATGCTTAGAGCGGCAAAAATTAACGCGGCAATTGCTCGCTTTGCTGGAAGAGGAGCGTCGATATTTAGCACGCGAATTACATGATGAATTTGGGCAATGTCTTACGGCGATTAATGCGATTGCAGCCTCCATTGCGCAAACTGCGCGACAGCTTAGTCCTGAATTGCTGGACGAAGTAGAGCAGATTAGTCATATTACCCAGCAGATGCTCGCTAGTGTGCGTGAGTTATTAATCCGCTTGCGACCTGCTGAACTGGATGAGCTGGGCTTGGCTGCAAGTTTAAGCAGTTTAGTGCGTCGCTGGAATTCCCATCGAGGTGGTAAAACTCAGTATCAGCTCACTATCGAGGGAGATTGTGGGCGCTTGCCAGAGCCACTGGTCGTCAATTTATTTCGGATTACCCAGGAATGTTTGACTAATATTGCTAAACACTCCGCCGCTACCCGCGCTTCGCTTATCCTGGTCGTCGATGAGCACTCGGTAAATCTAGAGGTAACTGACGATGGTATAGCCACGCAGTTGCCATTTGTCCAAAACGCGGGGATAGGTTTACTGGGCATGCGGGAACGGGTTGCAGCGCTTCAAGGACAATTGGCGTTAAGCATAGTTGAAACCCATGGTTTACGGCTGCAATTCTCGCTGCCGCTTGCACTGTCTGAGGTCTAAGGCATGCCTACTCAAATTCGGATTTTATTGGTTGATGATCACGCGATTGTGCGTGCTGGCTACCGTGCGCTCTTGAGCAAACAGCCGCAGCTGTGTGTCGTGGCTGAAGCTGAAGAGGGGGTGCAAGCATACCAGTGTTATAAAGAGCACCTGCCAGATGTCGTTATTACTGATCTGAGCTTGCCAGGAATGAGTGGCTTGGAGTTGATTGCCCGCATCAAACAGCGCGAGCCACAGGCGAAAATCTTGGTGTTTAGTATGCATCAAAATCCCAGTTTTGCGCTGCAGGCCAGTCGTGCGGGTTCCTTAGGCTATGTGACTAAAAGTAGTTCGCCGGAAGTTTTATTACGCGCCATTGCGGAAGTGTATCAGGGCAAGCAGGTATTGAGTGCAGATATCGCTCAAGCTCTGGCGCTGGAAAAGTTAGGGGCTGAGCGTATCGCCCTGGATGCATTAACGGTGAGAGAATTTGAGATTTTACGTTTGTTAGTCGAGGCTTATAAGGTCGAGGACATTGCGCAAACCTTAAATATCAGTCCGAAAACGGTAAGTAATTGCCACTATTTGATTAAACGTAAGCTGGGCGTGACCAGTGATATCGAGTTAACCCGTTTGGCGATTCGGATGCAGGTGGTTAATCTTTTAGATTGGCCTGCCTAAGTTGTCGCTGGCGCTTTTTGGGATGCTAAAGCTTGCTGGTTCAACTCTGGTGCAGCGCAATATGCGGGGAGTGGAAAATTGGGATAGACCAAAAGTCTATCCCAATAGAGCGTTACTGTTTAATACACATCGCGCACGTAGCGCTTGGTTTTTTTCAGTTGGTTGACGTATTCCGTCGCTTGTTCGATGCTTTTATTGCCATGTTTTGCAATAATGTCCAGCAAGGCTTGATCAACATCTTTAGCCATATAGTAGGCATCGCCACATACGAAGAAATAGCCACCTTGCTCTAACCAGGCATAGAGTTCCGCACCGTGTTCGCGCATGCGGTCTTGTACATAAATTTTTTCTGCTTGGTCACGCGAAAAAGCGAGGTCTATGCGGGTAAGTAAGCCACTGGCTTGTTTGGCTTCCAACTCTTCTCGGTAAATGTAGTCGGTGGCCGCGTTACGGTCACCAAAAAATAACCAGTTTTTCCCTTTCGCTTGGCGGAATTCACGCTCCTGCAAAAATGCGCGGAAGGGCGCGATTCCTGTACCCGGGCCGACCATGATCACGGGTAAATCGTTATCATCGGGCACTCTAAAGCTGGTGTTCGGCGTAAAAAATACCTTAACTTCACTGTTCTCATCGACAATATCCGCTAAGTAGGTCGAACAGACCCCTTTATGATCCCGGTCATAGCTATTGTAACGTACGCTGGCAACGGTTAAATGTACGCTGTCCGGGTAGGCTTTGCCACTGGAAGAGATGGAGTAGGCGCGGTGCTGTAGTGGTTTAAGCAAGCTTAAAAATTCGGCAACCGAAAATTCCATGTGCTGGAACTGTAATAATAAATCCAGTGTGTCCCGTCCCCAGAGGTATTGAGACAGTTGTTCTTTATCGCCGGAGAGTAAAATGCCGTTCAGTTCTTGGTCGCCAGAGCGTTTTGCGATTTCGGCAATCAGTTCTTTGCTCGGCTGTTTTATTTCAAAATGCGTACGCAAAGCTTCTTTAACGGGCATGAGCTCGCCATTAACGGGCTCTTGTTCATCACCTTTCGCACCGATGGCTTTCAGGATGGCGTCGACCAGCTCAGGGCAGTTTGTGGGTACCACGCATAAGGCATCGCCCGCTTCATAACTAAGGCCAGAACCTGCAATCGAAATTTCATAGTGTCGGGTTTCTTTGGAAGAACTTGCCGCCGTTAATAAGCGATTGGCCTGGAGTTTAGCCGGGAATGGGTTTTTACGGTTATACAAGGATTTGCTTGCGCTCGTACTGCTGTCGACCACTGCGCTGGCACTGCTGCCATCGGCTAACAATGGAATGACACTGGCAATCCAATTTTCTGCGGGTTCTTCAAAATCCACATCACAGTCAACCCGGTCATACAAACGTTGTGCGCCTAAGGCCGCTAAACGGTTATCCCAATCTATTCCCGCTTGGCAAAATTGATCGTATCCGGAATCGCCTAAAGCCAATACCGCATAATTGAGCTCTGGTAGGCTGGGCGCGTCCTCGGCACTGGCACTATCCCACAACAGTTGCGCGTTGTCTGGCATTTCTCCTTCACCGTAGGTGCTGGTGATCAATAACAGATACTGCATTTTACTTAACGCAGAAAACTCAATTTCAGACATGCTTTGCACGATAGGTACTAAGCCATGGGCTTTGGCTACCGCAGCAGCGTCATTGGCAACCGCGGTAGAATTTCCGGTTTGGGTGCCATAGAGAATATTGATAGTACGAGCATTGTTGGTGGTGCCAGAGCCTGCACTTTGCAGGATATGGCTATGCATGCCAGCAAAAAAACCGCTGAGCCAAGCACGTTGGGTTTCACTAAAAGGGGTATTGCCAGGAATATAAGGTATGTTCATGTGGGTTAGTTCATTCCGTCACAAGGACGAGCGTTACAGTTTCCTCGGTAACGCTCGTCGGTGTTATTGTTAAGCTGTTGTTTCTGATTCTAACATGGCTTGGATAATACCGTGACTATTCAGCGCGGCAAGATTGGCTTCTATGCTAGGAACCGCAGCTAAGGCAGCATTATTGATGCGATCCTGAGTAATAATCCAAGCGGTTGAGCCTATGGAATAAATACTTTGTACATCTCGACGACTGAGCGCGGTTTTGTAATCTTGTAAACGTTTTTGCGCCATCAAGTAAGCCAGTTGATCGTCTGTATAGCTGCTATAAGCTTCGCGGGTGTTTTTCACCAGCGCATCTTGTAATTTCCGTGGACGTTCGGTGATCAATTTATAGGCCGTACGATCGATTAAAGTTGCGGTCACATCTTGCACTGCACGCTGTTTAAGCTGTGCTTTTGCAAGTTGCTGCGCTTTATCAATCACCGCAAAACTGTTGATCAAACGATACGTCAGTTGGCTGTCAACTTGCGCAATGTTAGGTATTTGTCCGGCGAATAAGATCTGGTTATGCAAATAGGCATTTTTGATGTGCGCGACTTGTTGTTGCGCATAATCCACCGCCAGTTCTTCGATATAGCCCTTGCGATCCATGCTTTCCAGGAAAAATGCCGCCGCTTGGGTTTTGTGCAACCATAACGGAATCGCAAATTTAAAATGTTGGCGCTCGCTTGCCCAATTGTCTAGCAAGACCCGAGCTTTGCTGGAGCCAGTGTAATAAACATGTTGCTGTAACATATACAGTACAAACTGTTCATGGCTGCTGGCCAATTCGCTGCCTTCGTCAAGGCTATGTAAGCTGACTGAGGATTTATCATAGAGCTTAGCTAGGCGATTTTGCGGATCATATTGATAAGCATTACCTCCTGACATGCCATTGCAGAAACCTTTACCAAATACGCCAAGGTTAAGCACTGCGCCATTGGTCATGTACTCACAAGCAAAATCCCCGACGCCTTCAACCACTGCCATGGCGCCGGAGTTGCGCACTGCAAAACGGTCACCCGCTTCGCCATTGATATAGGTTTGACCACCGCTGGCGCCAAATAAGGCAAAGTTGCCGATTAAGACGTTTTTACCTGCAGCTTCAGAGCCGCCCCCCGGAGATTTGACAATAATGGTGCCGCCGCACGCGGTTTTACCAACACCATCATTACACGTGCCAGTATGCTCCATACGCATGCCATCCGTGAGGAAAGCGGCATAACTTTGTCCCGCTGAACCGTGGGTGCGCACAATGACGCTATCGGCTGCGAGATAGTGGCGTCCATGTTGGTTGGTATATACGATGGGATTGAGTGCTCTGGCTTCCGGTGAGAATTCATAAGCCAATGCGCGTTCGATATCAATAGCTGTCTGCCCGCCAACGGTTTTATTGCGGTTGTTCAGTTTAAATTCCGGGCCTTCAATAATGATTTGCCGTTGTTTGCCGCTGAATATTTCCGCTTTCACTCGCGCATAGATTTTATCGTCGATATCAAAGTTAGCTTCTAAGTAAATCGGTTTGGCGACTTTAATTTCATGCACTTCTGCGAGTAATTTGCTCAGCTCTAATTGTCCCACCATATTAGGATGGTTAATTAGATGCAGTAATTGCGTTTGACCGCGAACGGCGCGCAAACTCTGATACCCCAAACTGGCCAAGATTTCACGCACTTCATGCGCGGTATTCATGAAAAATTGTGCCAACACGCGTGGATCGCCTTTAAATTCTTCGTGAGTGGTGGTTAAACCTGCAGGACATTTAATGTTGCAGTTTTTCGCCATCACACAACGTAGCATCATCAGTGCGGTTGTACCAAATTCAAAAGAGTCTCCACCGAGAATGGCAGATTTAACTACGTCTAGGCCACTTTGGTGCGCACCACTGCAACGTAAGACGATCTTGTCGCGCAGGCCGTTGGCAGCTAAGGCTTGATGTACCTCAGCGATCCCGATTTCTGGTGAGCGTCCGGTATTTTTCAAGCTGGTGACTGCCGCGGCACCTGTTCCACCGGTATTTCCGGCGACGTTGATCACGTCCGCACCCGCTTTGGCTACGCCCACTGCAATCGGGCCTATACCTTCAGAAGATACCAATTTCACGACGACACGCACGCGTGCGGCTTTGGCATC
>SXIZ01000216.1 GCA_005779525.1 Methylococcaceae bacterium | reverse complement strand
TTAGGCGTTTAGATCGAAATAAAAAATTGAGCGTCCAAAGCTATAATATTCAACTAGTATTCATATCGCTTAAGCGCAAAACGGCAAATCAGGAGGGTTTTAGGTCGATAATTGATGGGGATAGCAGCCTGTTAAGCCAGGGATAACTGAATATTCATCGCAAATTTATGGACCAATATTATGCATAACTCGGTAAATTCGCCTTTGAATACTGAAAGTCCAAACCGTTTACGCCGGGTAGTTTTATTGACAGGCCTGATATCGCTGATTGCCATTTCACTGGTTGCTGTCGTGGGTTATCAACTGACTCAGCGTAACCAAAGAGTACTTGAAACCGATTTTGAACTGGAATCCCAACGTATTACCAAGCAAATCAGTGCAAAATTTAGCAGCTATACGCAACTGCTGCGCGGCTTAGCAGGGCTATTTGCAGCTTCCGATAAGGTCACTCGCGAAGATTGGCGTAACTATGTCGAAAAACTCGATTTGGATCAAAACTTCAAAGGTCTTCAAGGCTTGGGGTTCTCCGTCATCGTGCCTCCAGAGCAATTGCAAAAACATACCAAAGCTATTCGCGCTGAAGGTTTCCCGGATTACGTGCTTAAACCAGAGGGTGTGCGTGATTTGTATACCAGCATCATCTTTCTGGAGCCCTTTGCAGGACGCAATTTAAGAGCGTTTGGCTATGATATGTATTCAGAACCTACGCGTCGGGCTGCGATGGAATTGGCGCGTGATAGTGGTGCCACAGCCATATCGGGTATTGTCAAGCTCTTACAAGAGACCAAAGTTGACGTGCAGGCTGGGATTCTGGTTTATCATCCAGTGTATGCCAACGGTGCTTTGTTGCAAACGGTAGAACAACGCAGAAAAGCCTTGATTGGCTGGACCTATAGTCCCTATCGTATGAACGATTTGATGGAGGCCACGTTAAAGGGTGAACTGTCCAATATTCGATTAGAAATTTTCGATGACCCATCGCTGACACCCGAGAGTTTACTTTTCGATAGTGCTGCAGGTCAGCTGGCTATAAAAGATAGTTTTAGCACTGCGCTAAAACCGATTGTGACGCGACTGGAATTAGACGGGCATTATTGGACGTTGCGTTTTACGCCCTTGCCTAGTTTTTCAGGTTATCTAAACCAAAATAGCAATTGGCAGTTACTTACTAGCTTGGTCATCATTGCGTTATTAACTCTTGGTATTTCCTGGTCACTGATTAACACCCGCCGCCGCGCCGAAGATATTGCTAATACCTTGACACGCTCGCTGAGAGCCAGCGAAGATCAACTACGGGTGGTCATGGAATCTGCGCAGATGGCAATCTTTTTGACCGATAATTCTGGGCATTTTAATTTTGTCAATGATGCCGCCCTGAAAGCTTTAGGTTATGCACGTCATGAATTACTGGGTGAGTTGATCACCAGCGTGCTGGATAGCCGTGAAATTCCAAGACTCGCAGAATTTGCCGAGGCCATTCAGCAAAATCAGCATTTAGTCGCACAATGGTTATTAAGACCCAAAACAGGTCCATCAATCATCTTCGAACTCTCGACACAATTAATCTCGGATGGACGCTTACTGGCGATTGGGAGTGATATTACCGAACGTTTGCGCGCACAACAAAATTTACAAGAATCGGAAAAGCGTTTTCGCATTGTGGCGGATGCCGCGCCTGTGCTGATTTGGTTAGCCAATACTGAAAGAGAATGCGTTTGGTTTAACAAAGGCTGGTTGAATTTCACCGGACGCAGCCTGGAGCAAGAACAGGGGAATGGTTGGGCTGAGAGTGTGCATCCAGATGATTTCCAACAGTGCCTGGATATCTATGCCACGCATTTTGAGCAGCGGGAAGAATTTCGTATGGACTATCGCTTGCAACGTCATGACGGAGTATATCGTTGGATTCATAATAATGGTGTCCCCAGATTTGATAGTAACGCTAATTTTTTGGGTTATATCGGCTCGTGTGTTGACATTACCGAACAAAAAATTGCCTTAGAACAACTACAGGAAACCGAAGAACGCTGGAAACTTGCCCTTGAGGCTGCGGGCGATGGTGTTTGGGACTGGAATGTAGCTCGACGGGAAATAGCTTTTTCTAAACGCTGGTATGCAATACAAGGATTTGATGAGGGCAGTGTAGGCTCAAGTAACGAAATCTGGGAGGCCTTGGTGCATCCAAATGATCTGCCATTAGTCAAACAAAAGCTGCAAGCGCATTTTGATGGGATTACACCTAATTTTACCTGCGAGCATCGTGTCCGCTGTAAAAACGGAAGTTACAAATGGATTTTAGGGCGCGGGATGGTGGTGGCGCGGGATGCGGAAGGCCAACCGTTGCGGGTCATTGGCACGCATACCGATATCACCGAAAGAAAACAGACAGAAGCTGAGCGTGACCGCCTGCTCGCAATTATTATGGAAGCACCGGATTTTATTGCATCCTCGGACATGGAGGCACGCCTGACCTTTCTTAACCCGGCAGGTGCTAAATTGGTTGGGCTCCCAGAAAATGCCGATCTATCTTTACTGGAGATCAAGGATATGCATCCTGCTTGGGCTGCAAAAAGGGTGTTGGAAGAGGGGATACCTGCAGTACTCGCTCACGATTACTGGCAAGCAGAAACTGCCCTTTTCAACAGCCTAGATGGTCGAGAAATCCCGGTTTCGCAATTGCTATTGCTGCATCGCGATGAAAGCGGTAAACCGCAGCAATTGTCTACTATCATGCGCGACATTACCAGCTTCAAGCAGACTGAACAGGTTTTGCTCAAAGCTAGGAACGAAGCAGAGAATCTGGCGCGCTCCAAATCTGAATTTCTAGCGAATATGTCGCACGAAATCCGTACACCGATGAATGCGGTTATTGGCTTGTCGCAATTGGCATTGAATACCCCGCTGACTCCCCAGCAGCACGATTATCTGGACAAGATTCTGGATTCCTCTCAGCATCTTTTAAACATCCTCAACGATATCCTGGATTTTTCTAAACTCGAAGCTGATCGTATTATTATTAATCCCGAAGCCTTTAATCTGGATGAATTGCTGCACAATTTGGATAGCCTGTTCTATGCCCGTGCTCAGGAAAAGTCTCTAGCATTCACTCTTGAAGTCGCGAGTGATGTGCCCCGTTATCTGTTAGGCGACGCGCTACGTCTACAACAGATTTTAGTCAATCTGATCAGCAACAGTATTAAATTTACCGAACAAGGCCTTATTCATTTGTTAATTGCAGTGATTACACCGACTGTCGAAGAGCGCGTTTGTTTGCGCTTTGCCCTAAAGGACAGCGGCGTGGGCATCAGTGCAGAACAGCAACAGCTATTATTTCAGCCATTTACCCAAGCGGATAGTTCAATCACACGGCGTTTTGGTGGCACGGGATTAGGTTTGGTGATTAGCCGGAAATTGGCGCAAATGATGGGCAGTGAAATTCAGTATCGCAGTGTGCTGGGTCAAGGCAGTGAATTTTGGTTTGATATGACCTTTGGCTTGGCGGAAGCAAGCATGCAACCTGACAGGGTCAAAACCAACCCAAAATCCGTAACGTCTACACAATTACGCGAGGCCGCCAAAAGTATCGCCAATGCCAGTGTCTTGTTGGTGGAGGATAATCGCCTGAACCAACAAATTGCGCGTGAGTTCTTGCTGACTAGCGGATTAAAAGTCGTTGTCGCCAATGATGGTCAGCAAGCTTTAGATTTATTGGCCTACCATGATTTCGATGTCGTCCT
>SXIZ01000215.1 GCA_005779525.1 Methylococcaceae bacterium | reverse complement strand
CATTCTTTTTGCACAAAAGCAGTGGAGAAAAACAAGAGCTTTTAGAATATTTGTTTTACCAGAACCATTAGCGCCTTTAATCCCCAATACAGCGCCGATCACTTGCCCTTTGGACGTTTCTTCGGGTGTGCTTTTATTGTATGTGAAACTGATTTCAGCTCCATCTTTAAAGCTACTAAAATTTCGAAAGCCAAATCTTTTTATCATTTCGTTTTATTTAAACTAAGTCTGTATCTTTAAGGTAAATTGTAGCGTAAAGAAGCATAAAAAGACATGAAAAAAGGAAATTTTGTCAATTTTGTCAAAATTTTAGAGTTAGACAACTTAGTTTGGGTAACAAAATACCGCTACAAGATTCTGACAGGAGATATTGCAGAACGAGTTCGAGCAATGGTTCGTCAGGTGTGTGAGACGTTTGAGATTCGGATAGTGAGCGGGGTGGTTAGCAAAGATCATGTGCATATTTTGGCGAGTGCCCCCCCTAATATGGCACCCAGTGAAATTATGAGGCGGATCAAAGGAAACACGGCAAGTCGGCTGTTTGAGGAGTTTCCACACCTGAAATAAAGATATTGGGGGCGACATTTTTGGGCACGGGGATATTTCTGCGCCACAGTTGCGCAGATGACGGAGGAGATGATTAAGCAATATTTGGAGCAACATTTTGAGCCTAATCCAAACGACGAATTTAAGATGGAGCCACCATAAGATGCGTCGTTAAGTCGACGCGTACCGAACTTCCACTCCGTAACTCTAACCCACCAGGGTTGTTTAGTGATTCTAAACACTTGCGAGTCTGCGATATTATTCGGATACCACGCCACCATAACTTTGTAGCTGAAACCGGACGAGGTAAATAATCCACAGGATGGTTTTATGGTTTTAAGTTCCACCTAGTGGTGGATGATTGCGGCAATATAATCGCATTCTCAATTACCTCCAGTAATACAGACGATATTGACCTACATGGCTCAATCTAACGCTAAAACCTATCGGTAATCACCACGTCAGATAAACTCAACTGCCCGCCGCGTGGGCGTGCGGGTTGTAGTGGTTTACCTATGGCGATACACAGGGCAATCAGGTGATCTTGGGGCAGTCGAATGAGTTCCCCGACCTTGGCAAAATCAAATCCGTCCATTGGGCAGGAATCGTAGCCCATGCCTTTGGCGGCTAACATAAGGGTTTGTGCGGCTATACCGCTGGAGCGCAGGGCTTCGTCGCGCTGCACTTGGTCTTTACCTTGATAATAGTTTGCAATCGCTGAGAGTAAGTACTCGCGTACGGGAACATCGGCATTGGCCCAATATCTGGCGGGCTGTTTTTCCCAGGCTTTGAGATCGGCACATAACACTAAAAACAATGAAGCATCGGTAACTTGCGCTTGGTCCCAGGCGGCCGCACGAATTTGTTGGCGCAGGCTGGGGTCTTGCACCACTACAAAACGCCAGTGTTGAATATTAAATGCGGTGGGCGACAAGATGGCTAAGGATAATAATTGTTGCTGTTCCTCTTGGGTCATTTGATGCGAGGAATCAAATGCTTTTACCGCGCGACGTTCGTTAATTGCGTCAAAAACATGCATTTTTAAATTCTCCTGAAATTACAATTAATTTGTTACCCAAAGAGCTAAGCGCACTAAAAACCGGGCGGTAAATGGATTGCGCGATTACTGATGGCCAAGGCGGCTTCGTGCAAAGCACTGGAAAAGGTTGGATGCGCATGAATAGTTCGCGCTAAATCCTCAGCACTCGCAGAAAATTCCAAAGCCAGTACCGCTTCGGCAATGATTTCAGAAGCGTGTTCGCCAATAATATGTACAGCGAGGATTTTATCGCTATCGGCATGCGAAATTAATTTCACCATGCCGGAGGTTTTGTCCAGCGCTAAGGCTTTGGTATTGGCGTGAAGAGGAAATACCGAGGTTTTAATACGTTCACCAATGGCTTTCAGTGCTTGTTCGCTGGGTCCTATCCACGCAATTTCCGGGGTGGTATAGACAATATTGGGGATGATTTGATAGTTAATTCGTACATGCTGCTGGGCAATATGTTCCGCGACGAAAATACCTTCTTCTATGCCTTTGTGGGTTAACATTGGTCCGAGTAGAGTTAAGTCACCAATCGCATAGACGCCCGGCAAATTGGTCCCGCACTGCTCGTCTACATGCACAAATCCATTTTCGTCCAATAATAATTGTGCTTCAGGCCCGGCTAAATTTTCGGTATTGGGTTTACGCCCAGAGGCGACGATAAACTTATCAAACTGAGCAACTTGATTCCCCTGTTGATCTTGATAATTTACCGTGACACCGCCCGTGGAGTCTACTTTAGCGGCTACAACTCGGGTACTTAAGCGAATATCCAAGCCTTGTTCGCGATAGAGTTGCAAGGCTAGCTGCGAGATTTGTTGATCCAGTATCGGTAAGAATTGATTTTGTGCCTCTAATAAGGTGACTTGCGCACCAAATTTACGCCAGATACTACCCAGCTCTAAACCGATAACCCCCGCCCCTAAAATGCCAATATGTTTTGGGATGTGATCTAAATTTAAGGCATCGGTGGTATTTAGAATCGCATGATGATCAATTTTGGCGCAATCCGGGGTGATCGCCGAGGAACCACTGGCCAAAATGATATATTTGGCGGAAAACACTTTTTTTTCACACGGCCCCGAACGATCAGACGGCCCGTTAAAAGTGACTTCTACTTGTCTGGCTTTGATTAATTTTCCCCTTCCATGAATGCGCTGGATATGTAAATCAGCAAAAATATTAACAATTTTCTGATTGACCTGATTAATGATATTGGTTTTACGCGCTTGGGTTTGCGCGATATCGATATTAATCCCAGCCACACTCAGTCCATGCTCGGCTAAACCTTGGTGCAGCAAATGATGCACCTTAGCGGATTCCAATAAGGCTACACAGGCTATACAGCCTGCATTGACATAAGCGCCACCCAATTTTTGCTCACCCTGTGCATCTGTCCAGCTATCGATGCTGGCAGTTTTAAAACCCAGTTGTGCGGCACGAATCGCAGCTACATAGCCTGCGGGGCCAGCACCAATCACCATGACATCGAAATCATAGCTGGCTGTTAAGTGAGACATAATTGTGACCGTGGTTAGATATTAAGTAATAAATGCGCCGGTGCTTCTAAACATTCCTTGATAGTGACCAAAAACTGCACCGCTTCTTTCCCATCGACCAACCGATGATCATAGGAAAGTGCTAAGTACATGATGGGGCGAATCACAATCTCGCCCTTTTCTACGACTGGCCGTTCTTTAATCGCATGCATGCCTAAAATGGCACATTGCGGGGGATTTAAAATTGGAGTGGACAACATCGAGCCAAAAATCCCGCCATTCGTGATGGTAAAGGTGCCACCATTTAAGTCTTCATAGCTTAATGAGCCATCACGGGCTTTTGAACCAAAATTAGCGATACTTTGTTCAATCCCAGCAAAATCCAGTTGATCCGCATCGCGCAAGACCGGAACGATTAGGCCTCTGGGGCTGGCGACCGCGATGCCAATATCGTAATACCCATGATAAATAATATCATTGCCATCAATCGAGGAATTAATCGACGGAAAGCGTTTTAAGGCTTCTACTGAGGCTTTGACAAAAAACGACATAAAGCCCAATTTGACGTTGTGTTGTTGTTCAAATCTGGATTTATACTGATTACGCAAGTCAATGACACTTTGCATATTCACTTCGTTAAAAGTAGTCAACATGGCCGCGTTTTGTTGCGCTTGTAACAGCCGCTCTGCGACTTTGGCACGCAAACGTGTCATCGGAACTCGCTGCTCTGGACGTAAATTCACGGTACTGCCAGTCGGACTTAAACTGACCGTCGGTTCAATTCCTCGATCCTTGACCGCTGCAGCCGCCTTGGGAGCTTGAGGGGGGCTGGTTTGGGTCACGGCTTGTACCGTTGCCGCTGTGGGTGCGGGCGGGGGCTCCTGAGCGACGCTAACAGGAGAGCTAGGATGGGTTTCCAAATAATGCAAAATATCTTCTTTGGTAATCCGTCCTTCTTTGCCACTGCCAATAATGTCTTGGGGATCGAGGCTATGTTCGGTGAGTAAGCGACGCACCGCTGGACTTAACGGTCCGACACCATTATCAGAAGTCGTTGAGGCCACAGGAGTTGCAGCAGTTTCCACCGCGCCAGCACTGATCAACGCTAACACTTCGCCACTGACCACCAGACTGCCATCTGCTTTCAAAATACTATTGAGTACACCTGAATCAGGGGCCGGGACCTCTAAAATGACTTTATCTGTCTCCAAATCGACTAGGTTTTCACCTTTAGTAATCTGTTCACCAATTGCTTTATGCCATGTCACTAAAGTGGCGTCAGCTACAGATTCTGGCAAATTGGGAACCAGTACTTCAATGTGCATGATTTTCTCCTGTATTAATGCCGTAAAGAGCTGATGCGACGACGGCTTGTTGTTGTTTAATATGTGTACCAAAGTCACCTACGGCAGGGGCTGCCGATGCCGCTCTTCCAGCATACGTTAATTTAAATTCGCGATCCATACACTGAAAGATATGATGTTTGGTTTGATACCAAGCCCCTTGATTTTTTGGCTCTTCTTGACACCAAATGACCTTTTCCACATTAGGATATTTATTCATTTCCGCTTGTAGTGCCTGTGTGGGAAACGGATACAATTGCTCGATACGCACAATCGCCACATGCTCTAATTGATCTTGTCGTCTAGCTTCGAGCAAATCGTAATAAATTTTGCCACCGCACAAAATTAAACGGGTAATTTTATCCGGCTCATGCTCGTCAATTTCGCCGATCACCGTTAAAAATTGCGAGGCGGTTAAATCTTCCAGCGATGAAACTGCGAGTTTATGCCGCAATAAACTTTTAGGGCTCATAACGATGAGCGGCTTACGATACGGACGTAAAATTTGACGCCGCAGTAAATGAAAGATTTGCGCAGGTGTGGACGGGGTACACACCTGCATATTATGCTCGGCACATAATTGTAAATAGCGTTCTAACCGCGCTGACGAATGCTCTGGACCTTGCCCCTCAAAACCATGAGGTAACAGCATCACCAAACCACTTAAACGCCCCCATTTAGTCCCACCAGAGCTGATAAATTGGTCACTCAGCACTTGCGCGCCATTGGCAAAGTCCCCAAATTGCGCTTCCCAGATCACCAAAGTATCCGGGGTCGTGGAGCTATAGCCATATTCAAATCCCAACACGCCTGCCTCAGACAATAAGGAATCAAAAATCTGGGGTCGCCCTTGATCGCTGCTTAGATGTTTGAGTGGTATATAAATTTTGCCATTCAGTTGATTATGCAAAATCGCATGGCGATGAAAAAAAGTACCACGTCCAACATCCTGCCCCGTCAGACGAATATTATATTTTTGCATTAAAATCGTGGCATACGCTAAATTCTCCGCGCATCCCCAGTCCATAGGCTGTGCACCCGCAATCATTTTGCCGCGACTTTCCATAATCTTAGCCACTCGTGGATGTAACTCAAAATCCTGCGGCAACCGCAGTAAGCGCTCACTACAAAAGCGCAAATGCTCCAAGTCTACGTGACTGTCGTATGCAACTTCCCAATGCGCATTTTGAAATTTTAACCATTGCTTAGAATACGAATAGCTGGGCACAGGTAATACAGGGCGCGACACCACCTCACCTTGTTCGAGCCGCTGAATGTAATTGGCTTCCAATGCTTTGACTTCTTCGGCAGTGATAATTTTTTCGCGCATCAGCTTTTCAGCATAAATTGCCCGCGTCGTCGGGTGATGCCGAATTTTCTTATACATCATCGGCTGCGTAGTCGAAGGTTCATCCGCTTCGTTATGTCCTAAACGGCGATAACAAATTAAATCAATCACCACATCTTTATTAAACGTCATGCGGTAATCCAAGGCCATTTGAGTGACAAAAATCACCGCCTCAGGATCATCACCATTGACATGAAATACCGGAGCCTGAATCATGCTCGCAATATCACTACAATAATAGGTCGAGCGGGCATCCGCTGGATTACTGGTAGTAAAACCAATCTGATTATTGATAATAATATGCACCGTGCCGCCCGTTGAATACGCGCGAGTCTCACTCATATTTAGCGTTTCCATGACAATGCCCTGCCCCGCAAATGCCGCATCGCCATGAATTAACACAGGAATGATGGTATTGATGCTGCCTTTACCACGGCGATCTTGTCGGGCTTTCACCGAGCCTTCAACTACCGGATTGATAATTTCCAAATGCGAAGGATTGAAGGCTAAGGTGATATGTGTGGGGCCACCCGGGGTTTCAATATCCGACGAAAAGCCCATATGGTATTTGACATCTCCAGTACTGACCTCGGGGGTAGACACATGCATCCCCTGGAATTCATCGAACAGTGTCGCTGGACTTTTACCGAGGACATTGATTAATACATTCAAGCGCCCACGGTGCGCCATGCCGATGACTACTTCTTTTACTTGTTTTTCGCCGCAGCGTTGCGTCAGATCGTCTAAAATAGGTATCAGAGAATCGGCGCCTTCTAAAGAAAAGCGCTTTTGGCCGACGAAACGTTGGTGCAAATATTTTTCAATGCCTTCTGCGGCCGTTAATTGGGCCAAAATGCTGCGTTTTTTATCTGCATTAAAATTATGCGTGATATGCTCATTTTCAAGGCGATTTTTAATCCAACGTTTAATGTCGGTATCAACAATATGCATGTACTCTGTGCCAATACTGCCACAATAGATTTGTTGCAACGTAGCAATAATCTCACGCAAAGTACGTTGATTGACGCCATACATAGTATCGGTATAAAACAAAGTATCCATATCCGGTTCAGACAGCCCATAATAGGCGGGATCTAAATCCTGAATATTGATATTAGGTTTACCTAACGGATTATTGTGTGCACGCTGGTGCCCACGCACACGATATTGATTAATCAAGCGCGCGACTGCAGATTGTTTTTTGACACTATCTTCGGTGAAGCCCTGTAATTTAGCCAAACGCCCTTGCGTGACTTTTGCAAGATTAGCAAAGCGCTCAACGATGGGACTATGGGGGGTATCGTGCGCTTTTCCTGGATGCAGTTTGGCAAATTGCTGCTGCCAACTTGGAGCAACCGATTCGGGATCTTCTAGGTATTGCTCATACAATCCTTCTATGTAACTTGCATTGCTACCGTACAGAGAGGAGGACTCTCGAAATAGCTTTAGTAGATTACTCATGCGCGTGTTCATCCTTATCGAAAAGATACCGCTTAATTATACAAGAGTTAAAATAGTCTAAGAGCAATAATTAACTCGGCTTACGCTAAATTTAGCCTATAGCTTGCATTTTTTACCGCAGAATTGCATGGGGATACCCAAAATGACATCGAATAGAAAGATCGTGATCAAAATTAATCAGTCCTTAACCCCCGATGCAGACAGCGAAATCCCCCCCCAACCTCAGTGGACCTGGCGTTGGGATAGAATTGCTCTAGTGGCTTTTGCTCTTACAGCAATACTCATGCTCGGTATTTTATGTATATTTTATCAACCATCAGAACCCTCAGAAACAGATGACCCCAAAGCCAGCACTTCGACAGCTGAGCCTCTTGCTAGCAGTGAGGGTGCAAAGCAACCACTCGAACTCAACCCGAAGTTTTCGCCCGCCAGATTGGCGGCGATTACCAGTAATAACAATCAAAATTTAAAATCAAAACCCCACAAGCCTAATCCAGTCGCCATAAAACACCCCCCTAAATCACGCAATGCAAAGAAGCATAATAAACGCTAATTTAAGTAGTCATTATCTTAACTATAACTGAACAATCTCTCCAAAATATACTTATAAATCATCACATATAATCTATTTAATATAAAAATGGAAACACGCAATAAGGTATACAAATTGGCGCAATATTGTAGTTAATTCCATTAATGCCACCACAAAAAAACCGTCCTATCTCAAAAACTCTGTCGCAAGTTTGCGAATATTAATCCCCGTTTCCTAATGTGTTTTTTGTTTTCTATCAATTATTTGCTCAAATACACACTTTTGAATAATTAGGCTTCATTTCCTATTTTACATATAAAATATTAATGATATACTGAATCTGTTTTAATTTTATTGAGGACTAAAAACAATGAGCGAGTTTCAGAATTATTCTGAAAGTGAATTACAATCTATGATTGAAAATGCCAAAAAGGCATTAGATGCAAAGCAAGCTTCTAAACGCAAAGAAGTCATTGCTCAGATAAAAGAACTGGCTGCATCTATTAACGTCAGCATTGAAATTATTGAGAATACCGATAAAAAACTAACCCGTAAGGGCTTAAAAGTTCCCTACAAGTATTCACATCCAGAAGATCCAAGCAAACAATGGACTGGCCGTGGCGTGACGCCCAAGTGGATGCAAGACTTGTTAAACGCGGGTCATGACAAATCTGAATTTTCAATTTAGTTGCGTGTTAGTTTTTATTAAGACCGGATAACCGGTCTTAATACCTTTTAATCTTAAATTTTTTTTCACTGAGTTATTAAAATGAATGCCAGCTGAAAAAAACATCATTTAATTAAACATACTATTAACTCAGAATATAAATATAGATTTATTTTATATCATCTACTTTTCTGCATTAGCCTACTTACATTAGCATTTCCTTCGAATGCAAACTCAATTTCCAAACTTATTTTTTTGAATTTTCGACTTCGGCAAACGCTTCCCCCCAATCAATATCCTCATCACCAAATTCATCAAATTCATCATTATTTACTGGTTGATCCTCAATTAAATCACTCGCATCAACCTCTTCTTGTGTAATTTTATCACTCATCGCTGTTGCTACTGGGGCGACCAAATCATCCACTGGCATTGCGTCAGCATCCGCTAAAATTGTGGCTGGACTTAACGTCTGTTCAGTTTTGCTAAGATTGACCTGCGACTGCAACGAAGGTGCTGGGACACTGACAACATTAACAGGTACCACCGGATCAGGTGGGAGCGGAACTAATTTTAAGTACTGATCGAGCAGCTCCGTTAATTGCGTATAAAAATCTGCTCCCGAACCTAATTCAAATCGGTATTGCACGTAAAATTGCAGGAATTGCTTTTCAGCCTGCATCATAGCGGCGCTCACTTCCTGCGCCTCTGTTTCAGTTAATTTACGCTTTAAGGTTAGATGGCGAAGTAACTGATGCTGACGGGTGACTTCAGAAGCTTTGACTTCTTCCAATATAGCTTCCAACTCCATGGCTTGCTTTTTTTTTCGCTGCCAAAGCAGCCACATACCGCTACCTACGCCGATTAATAACAGCAACAGCAGTTCAGCAATACCAATAATTCCTAAAGCACTCATACATCAGACTCATCAATCAAAGAAATGGTTGATTGCGCTTTAGCATTGTCCAAAGCTTCCGAAAAAATAGCCAACATACGTTGAGCACTCGCGCGCAATTCATCTTCTTCTTGTTTACCATTAAAAACTCGAGAATATTCTTCCGAAATTTCGTCAGCCGCTTTCAAAGCAGCTTGTAATTGAGTAATTAACTCAGTGTTTTCATCCGCTAAACGTACGATTTCTTTTTGTGCAAACTGCAATTCCATAGCCTGATTATTGAGAGTACCCGCATTATCCAACCCGTCGTGCTGTGCCACTTCACTCTGCGGAGCACTCGATTCGATTTGTAGCAACTTACAGTAAGGCTTAGCCAGTGCAAAAATATACTCATCTAATTCATACAGCGCTAAAGGGTCTTGGCCTAAAATCGCTTGCACCACCGTTCTGTATAACGCTTTTTCATGCAAGGCAATATCTTGCAGCAAGGCTTTGAGCTCGTGTTCTGCTAATGCAGAATTTTGAGTAATCAGTGTAGATAACTTTTGGATGCGGGCAGCTTCGGATTGATCTAAATTTTCAATTAATTGCTCAGCCGCAGTAAAATTCTTATTGGATATTTTACGTGCCGAATACAGCAACCAAATGACCAAACCCAACAAGCCAATAAGGGCTTCCAAAGTTAAAATGACAACAAGGGAGTTCAGTTCAATCATGACAACCTGCCTAATAATTGGGCTTGCTTAGCGATAGTCTTTTGCTTGAGGGAGCGCAGCACAAAATATGCTGCAAGCCCACATAAAATATTGATGACCAATGCAATCACACTACTCATCAACCAATTTGGACCTGGATCACTTGCTTCTACCGGGGAATGTGACTCGGCTTCTAGCGTAGCGGTTGCGTGCTCAGTTTCTGAAACAGGTTTTATAGTATGCTCTGCTTGCTTAGGCTCTGACACAGCGGCAGGCGGCTTTACCGGAGCAAACAATTGAGCATCAACCACGAACGGTTGTACTTCAGGCGTAAATTCTTCACCCGCAAGGGTTTTTGCTTTTGCACTAAAATTCACAATCATTTGCGCATCTCCTGACGGTGCAGCCACAGTAAACTGCCAGTGATCACCGTGCTGCGGAATATCCACTAAAGTTGGCTCTTGTCCCAATTGATTTAACTGCGCCTGAATACTCAAACTGTTCTCGGCAATCACCTTAGCATCAGGAGTTAAGCTTAGACGAACCTCGTACTTTTCAGCATCGACTTCGCTGCTGAGGCTAATGGGAGACTCCAATATACCTAAGGTATGATTCACTTCGCGGACAAACGTTTTGCCATCCGCCAGAATTTTGAGCAAATAGCTGCCTTTTTCGATGGGTTGATCCAGGGTCGCTATAAAATAGCCAGGCGCAGTTGGATCCGCCTGCAGTTGCAAATCTGGATATTCATTGACCCCGTCCGAAAATTTGACTCGCACATCAATCAACTTTAATAAGCTATCCTGGGTGATCAAGGCCCCCTTATCGGTAAAGTGGGCACGAAATTTTATCGGACTGAACTTCATAAAATATTTAGGTAACGGATCTAACACAAATTGTAAATCTGTCACTATGGTGACCTGATTATCTGGATCCATATCCGCACTAATTTGCCATTCACCAGGCTCTGGCTCTTTAATGGTCATTAAATCGTAATTACTCTCGCTGGCCCATTGCACTAATTTAGATTGACTGCCACGCGAGTAGCGCTGCTTACTGGGCGAGAGTAATTCGGTAAATTTGTCGGATTTTCGAAACACTAGAGCCGAAAATTCTTTAATACTAGGATCAATGCTAAATTTGTTACCTTGTTGCAAAGGTACGGCAGGCTGGACCACCGCTTGCTTAAACATTTTTAAAAACATACGTTCTAATTGCTCCGCAGATGCCACAGTTTCGTTCCAACCTTGGGTTGCGGACGCCAGTTTTTGCAATAATTGGCTATCGGCATTGCCCGATAACGCAATGGTTTGCAGATGCACACCTTGCTGCTGAAACTTAGGTAACAATGCCGTCATGATCCTTGTTTTAGAAGCTTGGTTGAGTGCTGCATCTTTAGCAACATCCACCATCCCATCGGTCAGTAGCAGTACATTTCGGGTTGAATTTCCCTGAACCCCTGACCAAGAAGCCGTCGCTGCGGTCATAGCCGCTTCGATATCAGTAAATAATCCATTGGAATTAACTTGCGGCAACGCACGTAAAGCCTGTTGTTTCCACGCAGCATCGACGGGTGCCATCGGTACCAATACACTAGGGCGCTCTGCAAATAACCAAATACCTGCTTTGACCTGCTCCGGCAAAACATTGATTAATAATTTTAAGGCAGGCACCCGCAGATTATGGGGATCATTGAGTTTCATACTGCCGGAAACATCGATCAATATGGCAATTTCTGTGGCTGGCGTTGCGACTTCTGCGCGACCAAGAATGGAAAAAAAACCTAAAAAAACCCCTAAGCCCAGCAAAAAAACTTTAAATTTGTTGTACATTAGCATTCATGGAAAACTCATGTTAATACGTGTGGCGTGCGGCATTCAGTCATATTTCTAGCTGCGGTAAGCATTTTAGGAATGCATGGCCTGCAGTAAATGCGACATTAACTAGTAGTGAATATAGTTGATGTTTTGAAAAGTAGTACTCATTATATTATTTATTTTAGGATCACCTATGGCTTTGATGACTACCCCGATTTGCGAATTTGGCAAACCTGCTAGTGATTTTTCCCTTCCAGGCGTGGACGGCCAAATCTGGCATTTACAAGACTGTATGGGTACCCGGGGGTTATTAGTGATGTTTATTTGTAATCATTGCCCCTATGTCAAGGCGATACAACAGCACTTAATTCAAGATGCCTTGACCTTAAAAAAACTCGGTATCGGTATGGTTGCGATCATGTCTAACGATAGTAGTGCCTACCCTGAAGATTCATTTTCGAATATGCAGCGGATTGCAGAAACCCTATCCTACCCTTTTCCCTATCTTTTAGATGAAACTCAGGCAATTGCCAAAGCCTATGGCGCCATCTGTACCCCGGATTTTTTTGGTTATAATGCCGACTATGCCCTGCAATATCGTGGACGTTATGATGCGTCGGGTAAACAGCAGTTCGAACAACACCAGGCTAGCGATCTGTTAATCGCTATGTCACAGATTGCAGAAACGGGTGAGGGTCCCCAAAACCAAATACCCAGTATTGGGTGTTCGATTAAATGGAAACAAGACGAATCCCCCATAAGCCTACTATAATAGAAATATTTATCTAACCCTATACCTTAAGGAGCATTACTCATGTCAATTAAACGCATGACTGATTTAGATTTAGCTGGTAAGCGTGTGCTAATACGCGAAGATCTAAATGTACCTGTTAAAAATGGCAAAGTCACCAGTGATATTCGTATTCAAGCGAGCTTACCCACCATTGAATTTGCAGTCAATGCGGGAGCAGCGGTCATGTTAATGTCGCATATTGGCCGCCCAGTTGAAGGTGAATACAATCCTGAATATAGCCTACAACCCGTTGCGGATCATCTTGAACAATTATTAGGCAAACCCATACGTTTAGAAAAAGATTGGTTAAACGGTATCAAAATCGCTCCAGGCGAAATCGTACTCTGTGAAAACGTGCGTTTTAACGTCGGCGAAGAAAAAAATAGCGATGAGCTTGGGCAAAAAATGGCAGCGTTATGCGATATCTTTGTCATGGACGCCTTTGGAACAGCTCACCGTGCACAAGCTTCAACCCATAGCGTTGCCAAGTTTGCAAAAGTTGCCTGTGCAGGTCCCTTGCTAGCCAGCGAACTCGATGCTTTGGGTAAAGCGTTGGAAAGCCCAAAACGTCCGTTAGTAGCAGTTGTCGGTGGTTCCAAAGTTTCCACTAAATTAACGGTGTTAAAAAATCTAGCCGGCAAAGTCGATAAATTAATCGTCGGCGGTGGTATCGCCAACACCTTTATCGCCGCAGTGGGTCATAATGTGGGTAAATCCTTGTACGAAGCAGATTTGATTCCAGAAGCCTTACAAATCTTGGCAGAAGCCAAAGAACGTGGCGCGGAAATCCCCATTCCGACGGATGTGGTGACGGCAAAAGAATTCTCTGAAGATGCGGTAGCGACCACTAAAGCCATCACCGATGTAGAAGATGATGATTTAATTTTGGATGTCGGCCCTGAAACAGCTGCGCAGTATGCAGGCATTATGCAAGCTGCTGGCTCTATCGTTTGGAATGGCCCCGTAGGTGTGTTTGAAATTAAACAATTTTCCAAAGGCACCAAATTATTATCTGAAGCCATTGCAGAAAGTGAAGCTTTCTCGATTGCAGGTGGCGGTGATACCTTAGCAGCGATTGATAAATTCAACGTTAACGATGAAATTTCCTACGCCTCAACCGGGGGCGGAGCATTTTTGGAATTTTTGGAAGGTAAAGAATTGCCCGCCGTAGCAATTTTAAAAACCAGAGCGTAATTGCAGCTTATAAAAAACTGAGTTGCTTAAATATGCCATAATGGCAAGCAGCGGGTTTAGAAAGGTATCGAAAATTGGGCTGGACAACTCCACCCAATTTTCTGTATCCAAACCTAAGCAATAAAACTATGTATGCGGTGAACTTTATTTAAAATTCACACTCCACTGATTATTTATCCTGATTGAGTAAAAAATGGCCAGAGTTACCATTGAAGATTGTTTAGAAAATGTAGAAAATCGTTTTAAGTTAGTTATCTTAGCGAGTAAACGTGCACGTCAGCTGTCCAAAGGCGCCGATGCTTTTTTACCCCGCGGCAAAGATAAAGACACTGTGCTCGCCTTACGTGAAATAGCCGCAGGTCATGTTAGCGAAGACAATATCGATTTATTACATCAAGTTGGCGAATCCGCAAGTCGTCCTATTAGCTTTTTATAATTTAACCCCGTATGTCCAGCAATGTAGCCGATCTTTTAGCCACAGAGCTCCCCCAGGAAAAACTGGTTGATCGTCTGTGCAGTATCTTGAACGGCTACCTTGAACCCGCCCAAGTGGCTGATTGTTTGCGTGCTTACCATTACAGCGCTAAAGCTCATACTGGACAATTTCGCAAAAGCGGCGAAGCGTATATTTGCCACCCAGTTTCCGTTGCCATCTATTTAGCCGAACTGCGTATGGATGCCAATGGCATTATGGCGGCGATCTTGCACGATGTCATCGAAGACACTTCGGTTAGCAAGCAAGAAATTTCGGATTTATTTAATAAAGAAGTTGCTGAATTAGTCGATGGCGTCACTAAACTGACTAAACTCAACGACAAATCCCGCGCCGAAGCGCAAGCCGAAAACGTGCGCAAAATGTTTTTGGCTATGGCCAAAGATTTACGTGTCATCATCGTAAAACTGGCGGATAGACTGCACAATATGCAAACGCTGGGCGCGATGCCAGCCAACAAAAAGCGCCGTATCGCCAAAGAAACCTTAGATATCTATGCTCCGATTGCCAATCGTTTAGGCATGAACGAAATCCGGCATCAGTTGGAATCGTTGGGTTTTTCAGCCATGTATCCTTTGCGGCATAATATTTTAAAAAACGCCGTTAAAAAAGCCCGTGGCAATCATCGCGAACTGATCAATACTATCGAAAATGCCCTGAACAGCCGCTTGAAACAAGCAGGCATCGATGGCATGGTCATCGGCAGAGAAAAGAATCTGTACAGCATCTACCGCAAAATGCTCACCAAAAAAATTCCGTTTAGCGATGTGTTTGATGTGTACGCCTTTCGGGTATTTTGTCAGGATGTCGATCAATGTTATCGCATCTTAGGCCTCGTGCATAATCTCTATAAACCCATACCCGGACGCTTTAAAGATTATATTGCTTTGCCTAAAGCCAATGGCTATCAATCACTACATACAGTCTTAATGGGCCCCTACGGGGTGCCGATAGAAATTCAAATTCGCACCCATTTAATGCACCGCATGTCTGAATCCGGCATTGCGGCGCATTGGTTGTATAAAAGTGAAGCACAATCGGCAAAGTATCAAGACAGTGCCAATGAATGGCTACGCGACTTGATGGAAATCCAGAAATCCGGGGTGGATTCGCTGGAATTTATCGACAATCTCAAAGTTGATTTATTTCCCCAAGAAGTGTTTGTATTTACCCCGCAAGGAGAAATTGTCAAATTACCCCGCGGTGCCACCGTAGTAGACTTTGCCTATGCCGTACACACCGATATTGGTAACTCCTGCGTTTCAGCACGCATAGATAAACAACTCGTCCCCTTACAGACTAAGCTGGAAAACGGTATGACCCTAGAGATCATTACCGCCACCTGGGCAAGGCCGAATCCTTTGTGGCTGAGCTACGTGGTCACTGCTAAAGCCCGCAGCGGCATCCGTAATTATCTAAAAAACTTCCAGCAACAAGAAGCCATCAACTTAGGCCAACGCTTATTGGAAAAAGAACTCGAAAGCTTGTCTATCAATCTCCAAGATATACCGCCGTTCCGCATCCAAAAATTGCTCAAAGCGTTTAACATGCATTCTATGGATCAACTCTTGGAGAATATTGGTTTAGGCAACAAAATGCCATTTTTAGTTGCCAAGCAACTACACCATGAAGATGCTAATGCAACAAAATCCGAACTGACACCTGCGACCCAGACCAGCCCTCTGATTATTAAAGGCACCGAAGGTCTCGTCGTGACCTTGGCAAAATGTTGTCGCCCCATTCCTGGCGACCCTGTGATCGGTTTCTTTAATCCAGGTCGCGGCATAGTGGTGCATTTACCCGAATGTCGCTATCGGCATGAAGCCAGAAAAAAACAAACGAACTGGTTAGACATCGAATGGAGCCATGAAACTGAAGGTGAATTTCCCGCAGATATCCGTATCGAATTATTAAACCAACGGGGCACTTTAGCCATGATAGCCTCGACCATTTCTAAGCAAGACTCGAATATTGAAAATGTGACCGTGGTGCATCAAGATGACCGCGTCAGTGTCGATTTAATTACGCTCACGGTTAGAGATCGTGTGCATCTAGCCAACATTATTCGTAAATTAAAACAGCTGTCTATTGTATTAAAAATCACCCGTGTTAAAGCCTAACTCAACCCACGTTAATTCACATGAGCAAATCGATTATTAAAACAGATAAAGCCCCAGCAGCAATTGGCACGTATTCTCAGGCGGTTAAAGTAGATCGTACCGTCTATATTTCTGGACAAATTCCGTTGGACCCAGCCACCATGCTCTTAGTGAGCACGGACATTCGTGCGCAAATCACTCAGGTATTCGAAAACTTACTCGCAGTGGCTGAGGCGGCGGGAGGTGACTTTAGCGATATCGTCAAATTAAACATTTATCTGACCGATATGACCCACTTTCCAGCCGTGAATGAAATTATGGGTAAATATTTTATGCAACCCTACCCTGCGCGCGCAGCTGTAGGAGTCGCCGCACTACCTAGAAATGCCCAGGTTGAAATGGATGCGGTCATGGTATTAAAACAGCAGGAATATCACTAAAGAGATAGGGCCGCAGTATGCTTTAGCATCTAAACCAAGAGCGCCAAATGGCGCCCTTGGTCGGTTTAATCGATTAAAATCTTATCCCCGGGCTCTGGTAATTGCGCTTGCCAACCTAATCTTTGAAAACAGGTTTGTAACGAGCGTCCAGCATTGCGCTCCCCATGCACTAAATACAATTTAGGTTTTGGGGATTTAAATTGGCTCGCCCAGGCCAATAGCTGACTTTGATCCGCATGCGCACTTAATGCGCCCAGTGTATGAATCTTGGCCGCCAACTGCACTTCTGACCCCAAGATTTTCAGATGACTTAACTTACTTTCAACCAGCATGCGTCCTAAAGTGCCCTCCGCTTGATACCCAACAATGACGATATGAGCGTTGTGCCGCCACAGGTTATATTTAAGATGGTGTCGAATGCGTCCTCCAGTACACATGCCACTCCCAGCAATTACAATCGCGCCACCCGCGATACGATTTAAAGCCATCGAGTCTTCTGCGGTCTCAGAAAATACCAAATTCGGCAGCCAAGCCTGCCAGCCAAGGGGGGCAATTTTGGTAAATTCCGGATCATCTAAATTAAATAAACTCGAAAATTGCGCATAAATTTTACTGGCACTGATCGCCATGGGGCTGTCTAGATAGACTTGCTGTTGCGGTAAATCACCGCTACGCCACAGCTTACCCAACCAATAAATTAAATCTTGGGTTCTGCCCACCGCAAATGCCGGAATGATGACATTGCCGTTGGATTGATTCGCTTCTTTTAAGATAGCTTTAAATTCATCCAGGGTATGCAATAACGGCTTATGATCGCGATCGCCGTAGGTTGACTCTAACATCAGGACATCGGCCGAGCTAATCACCTCGGGATCACGTAACAACGGCGCCGTGGGATTGCCTAAATCACCAGAAAACACTAACACCTTTGGCCCATGCGTAGTTTGGATGGTCAGCTGTACGATAGAGGAGCCAATAATATGCCCCGCTTCGTAAAAGCGTAAGCCAATATCCGGTGTAATCTGGGTATCATGATGGTAAGCAACCGCTTGTCTCAGCACAAGTAACGCTTCGACATCCTCTGCAGTATACAAGGGCTCTAAGAGTGATTTGCCCGCACGTTCCCGCCGTTTATTTTCCCATTCCGTATCTTTAAGTAATAAATGTGCTGAATCTTTAAGCAGCAATTCCAACAAAGGAAACGTCGCCGAGGTGACAAAAACGGGCCCGCTAAAGCCTTCTTTAACCAGTTTGGGTAAGCGTCCACAATGATCTAGATGCGCATGCGAAACCACGACGGCATCAATATCTCGGGGAATAAATGCAAAGTCCTCCAGATTTTGCGCTTCAACCTGCTTACCTCCCTGGAACAAACCACAATCCAATAAAACTTTACTTGAAGCGGTTTCCAATAGATAACAAGATCCAGTGACCTGCCCGGTGGCGCCTAAAAAGGTGAGTGTTGCCATAGCATTTACCTCGCACTTAACATAAAGTTATCGAACCCCATACATTAAGTATAGTCAGGCTTAAAGTTTATGTCACAAAGCTTACATTTTTAGCCTACAGCTTAAAATGCATTTATCGCTGATCAAGGATTATTTCTAATTCAATGTTAAAATTACGCTAAAATACTCTCTAATTTAACCTACTGTTTCACTCAAGATATGCAAATCGTTCTCGCTAATCCTCGCGGATTCTGCGCTGGTGTTGACCGCGCAATTGAAATTGTTGATAAAGCCATTGAAGCTTTTGGCTCTCCTATATACGTGCGCCATGAAGTCGTGCACAACCGGACCGTCGTTGAAGGCTTACGCGCTAAAGGAGCTATATTTATTGAGGAACTCAGCGATGTGCCTTTAGGGTCATATTTAGTGTTCAGCGCCCACGGTGTTTCCAAAAAAGTGCAGCAAGAAGCCAAAGAGCGTAATTTGACGGTAT